>DAONLM010000055.1:0-14855 GCA_035406685.1 Spirochaetota bacterium | reverse complement strand
TAATCACAAAATTTTTAAGAAAATCCTTTACAACTTTTAGAAAAAAAATTAAAAATTTTTGCCTAAAAATAAAATCGCAACCTCTATCACAAAAAAATAAAATAACTATTGACTAACTTCCTTATTTTTAGTATATGAGAAAACATGACTAATATTTTTACGATAAATAATTTTCTAAAAGAGATACTCGATCCTAATAATATGAGTGATATTGCCATCAATGGTATTCAGGTAGAAAATGATGGCAACGAAATAAAAAAAATAGCCTTTGCAGTTGATGCATCTTTTGCTGCAATGGAGAAGGCAATAAAAGAGGGATGTTCTCTTTTAATAACTCATCATGGTATTTTTTGGGGAAAGGTAGAACCAGTAACAGGTATAATAAAAAAAAGACTAAAGTTAATGCTTGAAAATAATTTAGGATTGATATCCTATCATCTCCCTCTTGATGCTCACCCAGAATATGGCAATAATGCTCAAATTTTAAAAAAATTAGGGATAATCAACATGCAGCCTTTTGGGAAATATAAAGGAAATCTTATAGGATTTAAAGGTGAGTGTGAAAAGCCAATAACTATAGAGAATATATGTGATAAATTAGGTGTTATTTTAAATAAAAATAACGTTAGTTATTTAGGATTTGGGAAAAAAGAGATAAAAAAGATAGGAGTGGTATCAGGTGGAGCAAGCGATAATGTTTATGATGCTATAGAAGAAAAACTTGATCTTTTTATTACTGGTGAATCATCCCATGAAATATATCATACAGCTTTAGAAAATAATATAAATGTTCTGTTTGCTGGACATTATCATACAGAGACTTTTGGTATAAAAGCAATTCAGAATAAGATTGAAGAGGAATTTAAAATATATACAATTTTTTGTGATATACCAACAGGACTTTAAAATTTATGAGGTAATAAATGGAAATTGGAAATAATTTTAATATACTTTTAAAACAAATTTTATCCTTTTTTTCTGCATTTAATAATAGAGTGTTAATTTTGGCAACAACAGCCCAAATTTTTTCAATGATTGTTAAGGTTATAATAAATATAATAAAGAATAAGAAATTATCACTAAAAGTAATGACAAGTTATGGGGGAATGCCGTCAAGTCATACAGTTTTTGTCGCCTCTTTTCTCTTTGGAATAGCACTTGATCCAGAATATGGGTGGACAAGTCCATTTTTTGCTATTGGTATTGTTGTTGCTGCAATAGTCTTAATCGATGCTATAAAATTTAGAGGAACAGTTGATAGAATTAATGATTGTTTGAAAGAGATAGTCAGTAAAAACCCAGAATATTCTTATATTAAATTACCAAAATATATTGCTCATACTGTTCCAGAAATAATTGTTGGAGTTATTTTTGCATTCTTATATACATTTATCTTTTATCTATTTTTTTATAATTTTTTTACTAATTAAGGATAAAAATGCAAAAAAGATTAAAATTTTTAAATACACCACCAGGTAGTAAACCATTTTACATTGAAGAGGCTATTTTTAGGAATAGTATAGAAAAAACCTTAGGCTCTTTTTTTGAGAAATGCGGTTTTTTTTTAATTGAACCACCATTAATTGATTATTTTGAGCCATATTATGAAATATTTAAGGAAAATGACAAAGATAAAAGTTGCATAAGATTTGTAAATAGGGATGGTGATATTGTATTTTTAAGAAATGATATAACTCTTTTTGCCTCTAAATTGATTGCATCGCGAAGTAGTGAAAAGTCAAAAATATTAAGATATTACTATTCTGACTCTATTATAAGATCCACAAAATCTTTTGAACTGGAAGAATATTATCAGATTGGATGTGAAATAGTTAGTAGCAAGTTGAATAGTGATTTTACTTCTGAAGAGATAAAGATTTTATTGATTCTTATTGAGTCTCTTGATTTATTAGGAATTAAAGACTTTTTACTCCATATTGGTGATATCTCTTTTTATCAAAAAATATTGGGCAATATTGAAGAAAATGATCTGAGCGAAATTTTAAAATTCATAAGAATAAGAGATTTTTTAAAATTAGAAAAGAGATTAAAAGATCTAAAAATAGAACCTCAGGATATAGAAGATTGTATTAAAGTAGCCCAATTTATTGGCAATCTAAAAGAATTAGAAAACATAACTATTTCAGAAAAAAATAAAAAAAGTCTTCAAGCACTTATTAATATTGGTAAAAGACTTTATAATTTAGGTTATGATCAAAAGATAATTTTTGATATGTCTGAATTACCATATTTTAGTTACTACAATGGTATAATTTTTCATGTATATTCAAAAAATGTTGAGGTTCCAATTGCCTCTGGAGGTAGATATGATCTTTTGTTTGATAAACTCGGAGTAAGAAAAAAGGCAATAGGTTTTAGTTTCTGGCTTTATCCATTAGAAAAAATTTTAAGTAAGAATTTCAAAATAAACTCTGAAAATAAAGAAGTTATAAAGGTTGACTCTGATTCTGATAATGATTTTGCACTGGCAATAAAAAAAATAAAAGATAAAGCTATTTATATTCAATATAAATAGCTACTTTATCCTTTTAAAAAATAAAATACTATTTAATCCATAACTTCTTCTATCGTAACAGTATAAATCTCCAATTTGTTGATCTATTTTATATTTTTTTGGAAGTTGAATAACAACAAAGCCATTCTCAGTAAGAAGATCTCTTTCAGAAATTATTTTTATAAGATCTTCCTTATTTTCCATTCTATAAGGCGGATCTATCATTATAAAATCAAATTTCTCATTGCAATTTCTGCAATAAGAAAAAGCATCAGATATTATCACTTTAGCATTTGTAAATCCACTATGAGATAAATTTTTTAATATTGTCTCTTTTTTACCATAGTCTTTTTCTACAATAACTGCACTTTCTGCACCTCTTGAATATGCCTCAATACTTATTGAACCAGAACCAGAAAATAAATCCAGTATTTTCATTCCCGAACAATCACCAATTATATTAAAAAGAGCCTCTTTTACTATTGAGGTCATGGGTCTAATTTCACCTGGTGGGCATTCTATTCTTCTTCCTTTTATTTTTCCGGCAATAACATGTAGATATCTTTTTTTCATATATCCCTTTTTTAAATCAAAGAAAACATTTCTGTAAATATACTACAAAAAAGAATATTTGTCACTATTTTATATTGTTGTATAAAAGATAAATCTAGTCTATGATTTTATTTTTAGGATTTTTTTTAAATTTTTATTCAAATTTTGTAAAGGATTTTCTCAAAAATTTTGTGATTAATAATTAGAAAACAATTTTTATTTCAGGAGGAAAAAACTATGATAAAATATGATTTTGTTCTTAATAAACTTTTATTAGATAAAATTAAAAATTTAGCAAAAAAGAGATCTATCCCATTTTCTCATTTAATAAGAGAAATTTTTGAGAAGGTTATTCCTATTATTGAAAAAAAGCATCTCAAAGAAAAAAGAAGGGAGAAAGACTACCCCATAGTATGTGCAACAAATAGAGTAAGAGTATATCTTAGTAAAAAATTGTATAACCAATTGAAACTAATTCATAGCCATTTGAATACATTCAGTATGGCTGTGCTTGTAAGGGAAATACTAGAGGAATACTTTATGGGAATTGAGATTTTTGGTGAAGAGGAGTTTGAAAATAAAATTGAGATACTAAAAAATAAACTTGAAGAATTAAAAACAAGGAAGGCTTTGGTTGTGAAGAAAGATAAGGGGAAGGTGATGCCGCCTGATATCCGTCGCCATCCCCAGCCCGACGAGTATTTCTTACTTACTTTTGACTCAAAATTTCGGCTAATTGAAATAAAATTCCTGTAAAAATTAATATTTGATTTAAATTTTTACCCTTTTATATCTCTTGGTCAAAACTCACATAAGGATAAATCTATCATTTTAATTTTCTAAAAATAAAATCACATACTATATATTTTAAAAACTCGATCTCTATTCAAAAATTATTTCATATCAGCACCAATATCTTTTAATATTTCACTAATTGCCTCTAAATTTTTATCCTTTTCTATCTCTTTTTGAACTTGATTTATATTTTGAGTATTAGAAATATTAAGATTAGGAACATTCTGATTAATATTAGAAGTTTTTGAATCCTGTCTATTTTTTTCATTATATAAATCATAAAGTTGATTTAATCCGTAAGAAACATTTCCGTCCTGATAAAAATCATACTGTTCTGCAATCTTATTTATCTCCCTTAATGCTACTTTAACCAGTGTAGAGGTATCAAGAATTAAAGCAATCTTACCATCTCCAAGAATAGCAGCCCCAGCTATTCCCTCATTATTTTTTAAAACCTCATCCAATCCCTTAATAACAATATCCTGTTCCCCCATCAAATCATTAACTACCAATCCTATCTTTCTTCTCTCAAAAGTAACAACAACAATATAAATCTCATCTGACTCCTTTTCTCGTGGCAATCCTACCAAATCAGAAAGATATATAATCGCAAGTGTCTCATTTCTTAAATTATAAATCTTATAATCATCAAAATCCTTTATTTCATTTCTATGAATTTTTATAGTCTCTTCGACTACTGCAATTGGAATTGCAAAAATATTCTTCTGCACATTAACAAGAAGGGCCTCCACAATAGTTAAAGTGAGAGGCAATACTATAACAAATTTTGTTCCTTTACCTTGTGTTGTATGAATATCTATTCTACCTCTTAACTTTTCAATTTGAGTCTTTACAACATCCATCCCAACCCCACGGCCTGAGGTACTTGTAATTTCTTTTTTTGTACTAAAACCTGGCTCAAAAATATAATTTAGGATTTCAGATACCGGCATGTTTGCTAATTGTTGAGGAGTTGCCATATTTTTTTCTAATACCTTCTCTTTAATAGCCTCAATACTTATCCCTTTCCCATCATCCGAAACCTCTATATAAATACTTGACCCCTCCTGATATGCCTTTAAAATAACTTTACCCTGTCTAGGTTTACCCAATTTTGCTCTTTCGTCCGGACTTTCAAGTCCATGATCAACACAATTTCTTATTAAGTGAGTCAAAGGATCAGCTATTAATTCAATTACAGTTCTATCTATTTCAGTGCTTTCACCTATTATCTCTAAATCCACAGCTTTATTAAGCTGGCTTGCAAGGTCTCTAACCATCCTTGGAAATTTTGAAAATACATTGCCAATAGGAACCATCCTTGCCTGCATCATACCCATCTGCATCAAATCTGCTATTCTGTCCAGCTCATTTGTAGCATCTTCTATTTCGGCCTTTATTTCTTGAATATCAACATTTTCATTTAATTTATTATAAATCTGAACAAATCTTGATCTATTTATTATCAGTTCTCCTACAAGGTTCATAAGATTATCCAATCTTTCAATATCTACTCTAATAGTCTGTTTCTGAATCTCTTTTACTCCAGGTGCAATATTACTTTTTTTGTCATCTTTCTTAATCTCTTTTTGTAGATCTTCACTCTTTTCCTGTTGAATACCCTCCTTTCTCTCCTCAATCTTTTCCTCTTTCTGTTTTTGCTGCTGGTACTGTTTCTCCCACTCTTTCTCAAGCATTTCTGCCTTTTGAATATCTTCTGATGTTAGAATATCAGTTTTGTTACTTGTTTCTATAGAAGAAGAAAGACTTAATTGTTCTATCAATAAATTTCTGTCTATTTTATATATCTCTAATCTCTCAACCTGATCGACTTCTGCACACTCAATTAATTTTTTTTCTGGCTGACTGGATAAAAGATATAATTCAAGAGACCCGAATTTTTCGTCCTCTGTCTCCTGCATTAGATCTGGAATTGTCTTAACAACAGTGCCATTATTAGAAAAATTATTATAAACAAGATATGCCCTCGGATATCTCATGTCACAATCTTTTTCAAGATTAAAAATAATTTTATAAAATGTTGCCCCCTGATTAAGATTTTCTTCAATTATATCAATCTCAGAATCAGTGAAATTAGCATTTTTTATATCCTTTGCTACACCTGTAATTACTTTTAATTCTGTTCCAAATTTTTCCTGTGTTGGTGGAGTCTTTACCTCTTTCCCTTTACTTTTTACATCTTCTAACTTCTTTGTTTCCATAGGTTTTTCTTTTAATACTTCCAGCAGAGGATTTACAACATCGCTTATATCAAAAGAAGATTCATCCTGTTCATTTTGAATTGCAGCAATCAAAGCCATTATTCTATCATAAGCAGAAAATAGAGCATCCATTATCTGTTTATTTACTATAAGAACACCTCTTCTTACTCTTTCAAATATATCCTCCATTTTATGAGCTATTGTAGAGATATTTTTAAAACCAACAAGAGCTGATTCACTCTTTATACTATGCGTTAATCTAAAAATTTCATTTATAACATCTTTATTTTGAGGTTCCTGTTCCAAGTCGAGTAATTTTTGATTTAAGTTTTCTAATAATTCTCCAACTTCCTCTAAAAAGGCATGTTGAATCTTTTTTTCATCAATAAAAGCCATGCTTTTCCCCTTATTCTTTATAATATACTGGTGCTTCCCCAATTTTCAAATATTTAAAGTCATTGTTTATAAAATAAAGTGACTCACTATGTCCTATAAACAGATATCCCCCTTTTTTTAAACTTTTATAAAATTTATCAACTACTAATTTTTGATCATCTTTATCAAAATATATCATTACATTTCTACAAAAAATAATATCATAATCATTGGCAAAATTATCTTTTTTAAGATTAACCCTGCTAAATCTAACAGAATTAATTATATTCTTTTTCAATGCATAATAATTTTCGACAGTTTTATCAAAATATTTTAATATATATTTTTCGGGAGTTGTTCTTAATTTCTTAACATCATAAATTCCCTCTTTAGCATCCTCAAGAACCTTAGTATTTATATCTGAGCCATATATTTCAACATATTTTTTATCAAGAAGCCCCTTTTCATCAAGAAGAATTGCAATTGTGTAAGGCTCTTCACCAGTGGAACATCCAGCACTCCATATTTTAATGGGATATCTATGATTTTCTATCATTCTTGGAATAATTTCATCCACAAGAGCCTCAAAATGTTTTATATTTCTGAAGAAATATGTCTCATTGGTTGAAACAACATTAAGCATCTCATCAAGTTCTTTTGGATCATTATTTTTTTTTATATAATTGTAATATTCTTCAAAAGTGCTAAAATTTTTTTCTCTCAACCTTTTCCTTAATCTATTAGAAAGGAGAGTTATTTTCGTATCCTTCATAAAAATACCAGATATCTCATGAATTAATTCTGCAAATTTATGAAACTCTTCATCAGTCAACTTTTGCCATTCCATACGAAATCCTTTTTTAATAATATTTTATTCTTATTTATACTTAAAATTATCAAGGTTGTCAAAAATTTTTAATATAGCAATTGAATGAGAAATACAATTTTATTTTTAGGTAAAATTTTTGGTTACTGAAAAAAAATAATAATAAGCCAGAATTTCTACTTATTATTAAAACTTAAAACTATACTTTCTATCAATAATTTTATTTAAAATTTTACTCATTCTACATAGTTCGCAGAGATAAAAATCGTCGCAATAATAGTAAGTAAAAGATTAAAACAAATAGAAAAGAGCAATAACATCTCAAAATTTAGAGATATAGCCATTATTGAACACAATAAAGTGTTTAAAGTATATATGATTTCGAGTAAGAAAAAGATAAAAAATGGTATTAAAATTAAAAATGGTAAATATATCTTCTTTATACTACCAAAAAAATTAGATCTTAATCTCCATGATAATGTCATAATAAATAGACTCATATAGAAAAACATAAAGAATCTTGAAATTTTATCTGCAATAGCAGTTTTTATAAAATTAAGATTAAACCCTATGGATAAATTCTCTTTTTTTATTCCTATATTTGAAAATATTTTATATAATTTACTTTTTTGTTCTTCTGTAATATCTTCATTGATATAGTACTTTTTAGTAAAAGGCTCTAATTTATAAAGAGTTAAAACAAATTCCTTTTCCTTTTTATTCTTAATTTTTGGTAAAATTACATTCTCAAATTCATTTATATCAAACTCATTTACAATATTTAAGACATTTGCACCTAAATTATTTAATAAAAATAACCTTAATAGAGAAAAATTAAATGTTTTTGAATAATTATAAGAAAAATTATAAAGTGTATTTATATCAACAGGAAATCTAAAAATATATTCCTTTTTAATCTCCCCTTTTGAGACATTATTTTCATATAAAATAGGATAAAATTCATTATCTCTATTAGAAATATCATAACAATAAAGTGTATAGGTATTGAGAGATTTTGCCTGACCATATTTTGCAAATATTGTCTTTATATTCTTAAAAGAATTATCAAAAGTAATAATCTTCACATTATATAAATAATAGGTATTTCTCAAAGACTCATTATCATATTTTTTTACAATATAATCTATATAAACAAGAGTATTACTATCCGAGAAAAATAGGAAATTTTTTTTACCTGGAAATTTTTTCGCCTTCATTATTTCAGAGAATTCAACTGCATTCTTTTTCAATTTTTCATAACAAAGATTTTTACCCTGAATTGCATCTCTTAAATTTCTGTTTATATAAAGAATATCTGTATAATAAAAATATGCCTTTTGGTACTCACCCTTTTCAAAATGTTCAGAAGCCTTTGTCTTTAAGTAATAAATCTTTTTTACCTCTTTATCACTATCTGTTAAAAATTCTTCAAATTGTTTATCAGAGAGATCTGATCTCTGAAATCTTAAAGCCTTTTTTATTAATCCTATTCTCTCAAGAGCATATTTTCTTTTATCTCTATCAGCCTCTGCCATATGTTGATAATAAAACCATGCACTCATATAGTCTTTTTTATCAAAATATATGTCCGCAAGTTGCGAATAGTCTGTAATATTCACAGAAATCGATGTATCCTCTTTTTCATATCCTTCAATTGTTTCTCTATTTTCAGTATTCTGTTCTTTTTTTATCTTAAAATATCCAGTCTTATATATTATCTGCCATATTTTTGATTTATCCTCACTTGAAAGATTTGGTAATATAGTATAATAGCCTTTATATGAATAAAGAATATAAGAATTCTTTACAAAATCATAATCCGCAGAATCTTTAATATTTTTTAATATAAGGTTTTCAAAATCATAACTATCTATCTTTTTTGGTAAATTAATTTTATTTTTTAATTCTCTTGTCTTTTCTATTATATTCCAATCATTTGGGACAATTGTCAGATATTCATTATAATAAGAGAGACTCTCTATAAAATCCCCCATTTTTTCAGATTCCCTTGCACTTTCAAGAGAAAATTTTGCCCTCAATGTAGAATTCCTTAAAGCCTCGAGATCATTTTCAAGAGAAGGAATAATTATCTCTGTTGAAAAAATATACAGTACTGTAAGAACTATTATTATATATAAACCTCTTGATATTATCTGATAAAAATGAATTTTTGATCCATCTTTTGTAATAGTATCCTCTCTACCTATTATAAGGGAATAACAGAATACAATAAACACAAGAGTCAAAAAAAGCAAATTTTTAAGAAAAATTAAAAGTGTATTGTCTATAAAATACTTGTTAAAAAAAATCATATGATATTCAACATGGGAATAGGAAAAATAAGATATAGCAAGAGATATAATAAAAGCAATTAAAACAAAAATAAAAAATGTAATATATGTTTTTCTATAAATAGACTTTAAATTTTCTGATAATGCCATTTAATTAGACTCCCATATCCCACTTTTAAAAAATAAAAAGTTAAGCATATTAATAATTACACCAGTTACAATTAATATTCCTATATTAATAATATGAATAATATTCATATTAGAAACAAATATCTTAAATAAATTTGTAGAAAAAATCATTATATCATACCCATATACAAGAAGTAAAAATAGAAAGGTAAAATTAATCATAAAAGAGATAAATCTATACTCCTTAAACCCAATTAAAGAGACAAAAGATTGAATTAAAAATATTAGCCCTATAAATAAAACTGTATTTATAATATTATTTTTATTCTCAGTAAAGATATAAGAAATTCTACCTACTTTTTCAAATAAAAATGAAACAAAAGATTCATAAACATTATACTCTCTAAAACTATCTTTATAAAATTCAAATCTTTTATCTGGAAAAATCAAAAAAAACCTATCCTCAATAAATTCTGCTTTTATATCATTATAAAAACTAATTCCATCTTTATCTATCAAGACCAATTTCTGAATAAAATTTTTCTTTATGGCATCTTTTCCCAGAAAATAGATCATAACTGGCTCAAAAAAACCAATTGAGTATAAAATTGATCTTATTCTATCAGAATCTTTTGGATTTAACTTTTTTCTTAATATATAATCACCACTATTTAAATCTTTATAGTACAATCTTGACACAAAATCTTTATCTTTTTTTTCAACTATCTTATCAATAATGTTTTTCTCAAAATCATACTCACTGAATTTCTGTTTTATAATTGGCTCATAATTAAACAATGAATTTGGGGTAAAGAATAATCTTAAATCATTTATTTTAGTTAAATTTAATTTTTTACTATCCAATTTTACAAAAAATAAAACAATAAATATAATAATGCCGCTAAATATAATCGGAAAAAAGAATGATAGTATCTTTAATTTTTTCTGTTTTCTCAGAAATGCAAAGCTATTTATAAAAATAGCAATTATAAAAGAATGAAAAAGAGAATTAAAAAATACTGGGAAAAAAACATCTTTGCTAAATTCTTTTAAGTCTATCTCATTCTTTGGAATTTTAAAAATAGGTATCATATTAAATAAAAATAGAAATAAAAAAATTATAGAAAATATTATTATTAATAAAATTATAAATCTAATTATGAATTTTAAAAAGTCCTTCATCCTGAATTCCTGTATTAAATTTACGGAGTTAAGCCTCTTAATATTTAATTATACAATAAAATTTTAAGTTTTAAAATTATTTTTTATAAAAAATATATTTTCAAAATAAAAAAAATATTATATATTCTATGATATAATTTTATAAGGAGGTTTAAATGGGTGTAATAAAAGGTGGATATGCTGTAAAAATATTAAGAATTGCCTTAGGTTTATTCTTTATATTTTTAGGTATAGCTGGAGTGAGCCCGGACATAGGAAAAGGAGCTTTTTTTCAGCTGTCAAAAGGTTATAATTCATTAGAAGTAGTATTCGGTGTAATTGAAATTATATGTGGGGTTCTTTTAATAATGGGACTATTTCTATCTTTCAATTACAAGGCGATCTATTTTGGAAGCCTAATTGTCTTTATCTGCTGGATTGCAAGAACAGTATTGACAAGATTTATCTGGGGGATCAATTTTATTCACAAAGGTAATCTTAATTTCCCATCATTTGTTATATGGTTATTATATTTAAGTTGTGAATTGGCAATTGCTGCAAGTATATGGGTAGTAATGCAAAGATACGATGATTAATTTAAGAAAATGGGATAAAGTTTTCTCTTTATCCCATTTTTATTAAAAAATAAAATCTAAGATGTAAAATGATAAAAAACATTGATGATCTTCTAAAAAGAAATGATTTCAATTCTATTATTTTCAAAGAATTTATCATAAAGACAGGACAGATTTCAACAGAGATAATATTTACTTCTAACTTATTTAAAAGTTATATCTCATATCATAAAGAGAAGTCTTTCTTAATACTATTAAAGCCTCTTTTGGATTATTGTGATGTACTAATTAAAATAAAAGACATTGAAAAATTGGATTTTAATTTTGTATTTGTTATTAAAGAAGAAGATTTAACATCCATAAAAAATATTTTAGAACAGGATAAAGATAAATATAAAATAAACATTCCAATAGATAAAGAAAACATACAAAAATATAAAAAAGAAATAAATGAACAAAATGCAGCTTTATTTTTTAAATATTATCAAAAAAGTAGTAAAATTTTAGAACCATTAGAATTAGTAAAACAGATAGAAGAAAAATCTAAAACAATAATTCCTTTTTCTAATTTAAAAATAAATCTTGATCTATATAATATTGCCAGAATAATATTTCCTGACTGGACACAGTATCTTTTAAAAATAGTTACTTTTGCAAAAGATAAATTTATTGAAACTACACAGACAAAAAAGAAAAAATATGATATTATATATTCTATAATCGAAGGAAAAGAAATCTTTTGGGATAAAGAAAATAGTAAAATACCTTTATACACTGATATGATTTCTCTTATATTTAAAGAGGCATTTCAAATTGAAGACTCAAATATATCAAAGACAGATATAGAGAATTTTTTTAAAGAAAACAATAATTTTATATTTGCCAAGATAAAGAGTATAAAAAAAAGTAATGTCATTGAGGAAAATTTTCAAAATAATAGTTATAGAATTATAATAGAAGACGATCAATCTTTTTTAATTTACGAAAATAATAAAGAATTAACAATTATAACTCAAAATAAAACAGATTTTTTAAGAAAAAAGATAAAACAGATGATAATACCACAGATTAATTTTGATTTTAATTTAAAGGAGAATAATTACAGTGATGATGTTTATATTATTTATAAGAATCGTTTTCCAGATATAATTGAGAAAATAATCAGTTCAAAAGATTTAATTTTTATTAAATTAATAATTGAATTATTTAAAAAAGAAGATTTTAAAACTTTAAAGAATGAATATGAGGATATTATCTTAAATTTACTAGAATATTTAATAGAGATAGAAGTGAGA
The DNA here is from genome assembly GCA_035406685.1 of Spirochaetota bacterium. Lineage (GTDB taxonomy): Bacteria > Spirochaetota > GWE2-31-10 > GWE2-31-10 > MWDO01 > DAONLM01. The sequence goes on along the minus strand of DAONLM010000055.1, from coordinate 2,119 downwards.
TCTATAATAGCTAAATATATAACAACAAAAAAATCTAATATGTCATTTTTTAGTAAATTGTTAAATTTTTTCCTTTCACCATGGAAGGTTAATAGCATTGAGAATGAGATGAGAGAGATAAATTTAAAAATTGAGAATATAGTAAAATTATTAGACTCAAATACAATTGAAAATTCTTATATACAAAATCAAAATAAGGAGTATTATAATCCAGTAACTTATGCGATTAATATTATTAAAAAAGATTTTAATAAGCAAAAAATAAGAGAGACATTATCAAAAAATATTGATACAGTAACTAAAATAACAGAGATCCTTAATATGTATGATGACATTGGAGCTACAAATAAAGCAATAATTATAAAAAATGAAAAATTTCAAATAGATTTTTATGATAACATAAAAAAATTATTAAAATAGTTTTGGACTTTTTAAAAATTTTATTTTATAATAAAAATAAATATAATTTCTTAATAATATATAGATGGAGATAAATATGGGATTCCAAAAACTAAGTGAAAAAGAAATTAAATATTATATTAATAATAATAAGCCTGTTGTTTTTAAAGATTACAAAATACCAGAAGAAAATGAAGATTACTATGTAGAAGTTTTAAAATATTTTTTAAAGCATCTTGGTAAAGAGAAAATTGGAGATTATTTAGGATACTGTTTAAGAGAAATTATAAATAATGCCAAAAAGGCAAATACTAAAAGGGTCTTTTTCCTTGATCAAAAGTTAGATATTAATAATATAGAGCATTATAACAAAGGGATGAAAATTTTTAAAGAAAAGACTTTGGCAAATCTTGATTACTATCTTGATTTACAGGAAAAGTATAACTATTTTGTTCAAGTTTATTATCATATAACAGATAAATATCTTAATATAATAATTACAAATAATGCTCCAATCCTTGAAATAGAAAAAGAGAGAATAAATCAAAAGGTTCAAAAGGCAAAAATTTTTAATTCAATAGATGAGGCTATGCAACTTGTCTTTGATGATAGCGAAGGGGCTGGCTTTGGGATTGTAATAATAATATTGATGCTAAGAAAGATTGGTATTAGTGATAAAAATTTTGGTCTTGCAACAGAAAGGGAATTTACTCATGTTAGAATTGCTGTGCCAGTAAATCTTATAACTCAGGAAGAGACAGATATTATAAGTGATGCATTAATAAAAGAGATAGATTCAATACCACAATTTCCAGAACATATTCTTACCTTAAACAAAATGTTAATGCATAAAGAGGTCGATCTTAAAGAAGTTTCTCAAATTATTAAAAAAGATCCAGCTCTTACAATGGATTTACTAAAAATGGCAAATTCAGCCCACTACAGAAGAACAAATAAAATTGAAAAAATAGAGATTGCAGTCGGAATAGTTGGAGTAAAAGGGTTGAAATATCTTATAGAAAGTAGCGGTGTAAAAAGATCTCTTGAGAAAAAATATGATAATACAGAACTTCAAAAATTATGGGATCATAGCTCAGAGATCGCTCAAATCTCTTCTATTTTATGTGATAAATTTAAACTAAATGAACTCGGAGATCTTGCTTACATTGGTGGACTCTTACATGATATAGGTAAAATTGTATTAAAATACTTGCATCCCCAAGCAGCAGAAAAAATACAGGCTATCTGTAAAGAGAAAGGTATAGGAACCGAGATATTAGAACATCTACTCGAAGGAACAAATCATGCATTAATAGGGGCAAAGATGGCAGAAAAATGGGAAATCCCAGAGAATATTGTAAAAGTAATAAGAAATCATCATAATCCCTTAGGTGCAGAAGATGAAGTAAAAGAAGTTTGTAAGATAATATATCTTGCCCATGTTATGCATAAACATATTCATAGTGAAGATGAAATACTTGATTTTGAAAAAGAGATATTAGAGGCTTATAATATCTCTACAGAAGAAAAACTTGTTGAACTTAAAATTTATATTAGAAATGTTCTTACTTCTAAAAATAGTTTCTAAATAAATATTTTTCTTTACTTAAATTATACCCTTTGTTAATAGGGTGCGATTTTATTTTTAGGTAAAAATTTTTTAAATTTTTTCTTAAATCTTGTAAAGGATTTTCTTAAAAATTTTGTGATTAATATATAG
>DAONLM010000054.1:0-15294 GCA_035406685.1 Spirochaetota bacterium | reverse complement strand
AAAATATTTCTATATATTAATCACAAAATTTTTGAGAAAATCCTTTACAAAATTTGAAAAAAAATTTTGATAAAAAATAGAATCACTTCCTAATAGTTTTTGTTCTTTTCTTTAATTTTGAATAGTATTTTATCTATAAAGAAATCATACCTTATATTTCTCCAGATACTTTGGCAATTCTTCTGGAAATATAGTTAGTATATCAAAACCACTTTCTGTTACAGCAACAGTATTTTCAAAATGAGCAGATGGAGATCCATCGACTGTTACAACTGTCCAGCCGTCGTCTAAAAGAAATTGCCCATCTTCTCCCATGGTAATCATTGGTTCTATTGCAATAACAGTGCCTGGTTTTAACTTTTTTTTACCATTTGGAAATCTATAATTCGGAACTTCTGGTTCTTCATGATTTTTATATCCAACCCCATGTCCACAGTAATCATAAACAAATCCATAATTATATTTTCTTGCATAATCCTCAATTGTCCCACTTATTTCATTAATTTCTACATAAGGTCGAACTTTAAATGTTGCTTTATATAAGATCTCTTCTGTCCTTTCTACCAATTTTTTAATTTCTGGAGTAGTTCCCCCAACTATAAATGTCCTTGAACTATCACTTATATATCCGTTTTTCTCTATTCCAACATCAATGCCTATGATATCCCCTTTCTTTAATTTTCTTGAACATGGGATACCATGTATTATCTCTTCATTTACAGATGTGCATATTGAAGAAGGAAATCCCATATAACCTTTAAATGATGGTTTAAATCCCTTTTTTATTATAAATTCTTCTGAAATTCTATCAAGTTCTTTTGTTGTAATTCCTTCTTTAACATAATCTTTAAGATATTCAAAAAGCATGGCACTAACAATACCACATTCTCTTATTCTTTCTATATCGTCTTTACTTTTTAGAAATATCATTTTCACTCCTAAACTTAAAATTGTTTAATTCCAGTTATAACATTTTTTAAAAAAAGAGCCTTTTTATTGTATGGGTTAATTTCAAGAGATTTTTGCAAAAATTTATAAGCCATTATAAAATCTCTATTGTAATATAAAATAACTGCTTTTAAAAAATATATCTTCTCCTGATAAAATCTATCTATATTAGAAATATCGATACCTGATAATAAATCATTAGCCTTATTTAACTCATTATCTCTAATATATATTAAAATTTTATTTATATTGCTCACAATATCAGAAGAAGTCGAATTTAAAAATTGATCTTTTGCCTTATTATACTCTATTTCATTATTAATACCAAGTGCCCATATCATACTATACATATTTAAAATATTTTTCTGTTCTGGTGAAAGAATAAGAGTATTTATTGTATCTATCTCCCTTTTTGCATCAGAATATTTTTTATTCTTTAAATAGAATTCTATTAATTTAAAATAATACTCTGGTGTCTCTTTTTCCTTTTCTCTTATAATAAGAAGTTCTTTTTCTGTTAATTTATCTTTGCTTAGATAGAGAGAAAGAATTTTAAGATTTTCAAGTCTTTTATCATTCTTATTAATATTATTGATATAACTTATTACCTCATTATAATCTTTTCTGTCAAAATAGTATTTTGCTATTCTCATATTAAAATCAATATCATCTTTATATTTATTAGCCCCCTCTTTTAGATAAAAAAATTCATTTTCACTATTGTTCAATTTATTATAACATATACTTAAATTCTTATAGAGATTTGGAGATTCAAATTTATTCTCATTGTATATTTTTTCTATAACTTTTATTGCATCTTCATATCTATTAGCATTAAAGTATATATCAGCAAGTGTAAGTTTTTCAGAAATATCAAGATCCTTTAATTCTATTATTCTTTCATATACCTCTATTGCTTTTTCATATTTATTCTTAAAGTAGAAATAGTCCCCCAATATTCTTAAAAATTTTGGATCTTTATATAATGCCTCTTTTTCTTCTTCAAGGGTCTCTTCAACCTCTTTTAGAGTGTCTGTGAATATATTACAATATACCGATAATTTTAATGAAGCCTCTTTAAATTTCTTATATAAAATGACTGGCTTTAACTCTATGTTAGCGCTGTCAAAATCTCCCTTTAACATAAGAGTTATTGCTTTAAGCATTGCGAATTCCATAAGATAGTCTTTATTTTCAAGATTTCTTAATTTTGGCTCTATTTTGTTTATATAAGCAAGAGCATTTGTTATTTGATTTAATTTAAGATAACAATTTACTATTTTATTATGATGAGGAATTTCTCTTTTATCAAAAGGAATCTTTAATAATTCTTTAAGCCCGTATTCATATTTTTCGAGTTTGATAAAATATATTGCTGTTAATTCTTTAAATTCAGTCGATTTTTTTAATTTATTATAATTTTTATCTATCACTCTTTTTGCTTCAATGAATCTATTCTCCCTTAATAAAATTTTTAATCTACTTATATGAATAGGAGGATCATCTGGTTTTAATTCTTCCCATTTATCAAGATAGTATAAAGCCTCGACTATTTCATTTGAAAGTATCTTTATCTCAAACAATCTTTTATAAGTCACTATCTTGTCTTTTATAGATGGATTTGTTTTAAGATAATTTTGATAATATGTAGCAGAATTTTCTAAAAAGCCATTTTTATAAGACTCTTCTGCCATTTTTAGTAAAAAATTTTCATCTTCTTTTTCTTTAAAAGATTTTATAGGTAACTCTTTTATTAATTTTATAAATAGAAATATGGAAATAATAAATACTATTAACAATACGCCGGTCAAAGAGAATATTATTATATTCTTTTTTATTGTAGTCTCTTTTTTAAAAGAAGAAATTTTAGATAGAGTATCATTTGGATTACTATTTTCTTTTATCTTTTTTAATTGCATCTAAAATCCCATTTACAAATCTATAAGAATCTTCTGTCCCAAAGGATTTTGCAATCTCTATTGCCTCATCTATCACTATCTTATCATCAAGATCCTTTTCAAATAGCAAAGAAAATATAGAAAATCTCAATATTGCCCTATCAACATAAGAGATTCTATGAAAGTCCCAATTTTTTGATTTTTCTTTTATTAGATTGTCTATCATATTGAGATTTTTGATTGTTCCCTCGATTAAAAATCTTGCATAAAATAGAGCAATATCAGAATACTCCTCCTCCAGCCAGGAAAAATCGAGTAGAGATTGTATATCTTTATTATCAAAATCATAAGAAAAAAGGGTTTTGAATGCAAGTATTCTACCCTTTTTTCTTTGGCTTATAATATAGCTTTTGGATGATTTTTTAGATAAATTGCTATTTAAATTCTGGCTTATATTACTCATTTATCTCTAAATTCTTCTGCATAATATGTAATTTCTGCTTTTTCTCTCAATTCTTTTATTAAGTTTTGATATTCTTCAACAAAGATCTTCTCTTTTTCTCTTAATTTAAAATATTCGATTATCTGTGGTTTTGCCTCTTCATAAGGGATTATTCTTTCTGGAATCTTATTTACTATATAGAATATATGAAATCCAACTCTTGATTCTATTATATCTGAATATTTTCCAGCTCCAAGATTAAAAAGATCCTCTAAATGTTTCTGAGAAAATCCGTATATCTCCTTGAGTTGCTCTGCATATTCGCCAGTAACTGGCATTACACCTAAATATCCTCTATCTAACTTACCAGTTTTAGGATTGATCCTATCTCTTGACTCTATATCTTCTGAATTTAATTCACACAACTGATCAAAACTCTCACCTTTTTTAAGTCTTGCAAGAATATCAACTATTCTTTTTCTTACGATCTCTTTCTCATTTGCAGGTATTTGTGTTTTCCCATCTGCTAAAACAGTTCTTAGAAAGATATGTTTTACTTCAACTGAGTCTGGCTGAACAAATTGAGAAAGATTATCATTTCTAAATTTTCTTAATTCAGAATCACTGAATACCTTTTGATCTACTGCTCTTAACTTTGCCTCTGCTCTTTTGAATATATACTGATTAACAAGGACTTTTTCTTTTATTTTTTCCTCGAATTTTTCATAGGTAATATTTCCTTCTTTTAATAAATATGCTTTAAATTCCTCTTCACTATACTGGAAATTTGGATTTTGTTGAGACATAAATTGTGTGTATTGATATTTAATCTTATTTATCTCCTGATTAACCTGATTTTGATCGACTATAAGTCCTTTTGTTTTAATTTCATTTCTTAATAAAACCTCGTCTATCATTGTTTGTAAGACCTCTTTTTTTAAGAAACTCTTCCCATAGATAGGAGCAAGTTTGTTTATCTCGTTATAGGTCTTCTCAAGTTCATCTCTTGTGATAACAGTCTTATTTACTTTCACTATTCTATCACTACCTTTAATTATCGTTTGAGATGATAAAGGCAACAATATAAAAATAAAAGATAAACTAAATAATTTTTTAAATAAAGATTGAAATAGATTGTTCATTGATAATATCCCCTTTTTAAAATAATAATATTAAAATCATAAATAAAAACTTTTATCAATAATAACATTTTTTTTTATATTTATCAATTTTTTTTAAAAAAATACTTGATATATTTTTAAAATGTTATATAATATATTATATATGAAAAATAAAAATATTCTACTATTATTTTTATGTTTTACATTTTTTATACAACTTTCTCTTTTCTCTGAAGAGAAAATAGATTATCTTTTTATAAATTCCATACCAATAGGTGCATCGGTTATTATAAATGATAATCAAACTGAGTATAAGACACCATGTATTATTAAAAAGCAGGATATATCTACATATTCTATAAAGTTAAAAAAAGAAGGGTATAGGGTATACATTTTAAAAAAGAGTGAAATAGTTCAGAAAAAAGTAAATATAAATCTTGTCCCGATATCTTTTGATATATATTTTCCAGAAAGAACAAAATTTAAAATAGGATCTACATTTGTTGATGGACCTGTTTATGTTTCTAAAATAGAAAGTGGTAATTATGATATAAATGTCATAGATGATAAAATTTCTTTTACAAAGAGATCTGGCTTTCTTCCTTATGAAATAACATTGGGGACATGTGCAGTTATCTCATTTGCATCAATGATTACGACAATTGCCTTATCAGAATATTTTAACTATTCGAGATATCAAACAAAAGATGAGAAGGAGAGATATTTTTATCAAAAAGCAACAGAAGGGGCTGATATAGCAAAATATATCTCAATTGGGGCAACTTCTGCTTTTACATTGAGTTTTTCAATTGTGGTAATAGTTGATGCGGTTAAACAATACCAGAATCAAAAAAAGGAACTTGAAATTTCAAAAAAGATGCCCACAACGGGTGAAGATATTTATTATCAATCTGCTTTACAATTTTTGACTTCTGGTGATATTGAGAGAGCAAATAGAATACTCGAATCAATAATAGGGATATATAAAGAGAGCCCAATACTACCAGTAGTCTATTATCAATTAGGACAGAATAATTTTATTTTAGGTGACTATGAAAAGGCATTAAAATATTGGGATATATTTTTAAGAGAATATCCAGCCGCAGAATATTATGATTATGTAATAAAGAGCATTGCTGATATTTATTATAATAAAAAAGATTATGAATTAGCAAGAACATATCTTGATAAGATCTTATTCATTGAGGATTCTGTTAGTATTGAATCTATTATTTCATATAAGGCAATGCTTGATTCACTATTATACTATAATAAAAAAGAACAAAAATATTATGATCTTGCAGAAGAGGAATTCTTAACACTTATAAATCAATTTTTTAATTCTGAAAGAGTGGATCTCTATTTTACAGAATTAATAAAATTATATAAAAGCAATAATAATATAGAAAAGTTAAATCTTCTCAAAAATAAATTAGAAAGTTTAAAAGATATTAATGAAACAACAAAAAAAATAATAATTTCAAATTTTTAATTTAATTATTAAAATCTAATAGCCGAATTTAATTGATATGGATAATTGGAAAGAATTAAAAGTCTCAGAAGGTGAAGAAATCCTCTCTTTAAATGATATAAGTAAGAGGGGGATATCTGCCCCCTGTAATGAGAAAAATTCTCAATATACTGCTAATGAGATTAAAAAAAATAGTTTTCAAAATAATGAGAATCAATCAAATTTTAATGATATTGAGGAGATATCCACACCAGAAATAGTTAACATATATTCTCAAGAACAGAAGAGTAAAATCCAATCAATTGAATGGTCAAATAAAGAGGCATTTTTCCCAAAACTATTTGATACTATTTCTAATAAAACTAATATAATTGAAAATAGCAATGGAACAATATCTGTTGTGGATGAGGGAAAAGTAATAGAAAAAAGCATAAAACCAGTAGTAAAAAAATATAAAGTAACAGAATTTAAATCAAAATCAGAAGAGAACCAAAACAATGAAGAGATAAAAGAGATAGAAGATAATAAAGAAGAGGCTCTGGTACAAGAAGAAATTCAAGAAGAAAATGTTGAAGAACTTGAAGAATTACAGGAAGAGATAGATGATAATGAGTATCTTACCTCTTTAATCCAGGGTGATCAGGTTAAATACCCTGGCAAGATAGATCTTACGAAAATAGAAAAAGGTCTTTGTTCAAAAGAGATAAAGATTTCCGAAGATGAGATACCTTTAGAACAAGAAATAACCGGCGAAATGTTTGGGGTAAAGAGGGCTGAGGTATTTTATCAGATTGATAAGCAGATTTATTCGAATAGACAGGCAAAGAGTCTTGATATTTCAAGGATTAAAAATTTAAAAAGCGGAATATTTCTTCCATTATTAGTCGTAATAATATCCTTCACGACTCTTTTACTGGTTCAGCCATTATTATATTTTTATTTTCAGAAAAGTGCTAAAGCTTCTCTTGAAGAAAATGTTATAAAAGATAGTTCTATTTTAGCAAAAATAGCAAAGCAAAAAGAGGAAGAGGCAAAAAGAGCTCAACAAAGGCTTGAGGAGGAGAGAAAGAGACTCGAATATGAAAAAAGCAGAATTGAAAACACTATAAATGAGGAATTAGCCAAAAAACAGGCTGATATAGAGAGTCAATTTAAGCAGAAATATGCAGAATTGGAGAAAAAAGGACTTAATGAGAAAGAGATGGAGAAAATGAGAAAACAACTCGAAGAAGAGAAGGCATTAGCTTTACAGAAGGCTGAAGAGGAGAAAAATAGAAAGATTCAGGAACAGCAAAAGATTTTAGAGGAGAAAAATAAAGAGATAAAAGAGGCTGAGGATAAATTAAAAAAGGCTCTTGAGAATAAAGAGTATGAGATAGCAAACATAACCAAATCAATGCAGGAACAGATTAAGGCAAAGGAGAAAGAGAGAGAGGAGATTTCAAGAAGGCTTAAAGAGTTAAATGAGATAAATCAAAAGATAAGGGAGTTTAATGATATAGTATATCAATTAATATCTGGTGCAATAGATGAGTTTAAAAACAATAACATAGAACAGGGACTCGTAAAATTAAATACTGTTTTAAAGTATTATGAGGGTAGACTCGATTTTGTTATGTCAAATCCAGATCTAAAAAATAAAATGCAAACAGACATCTTTTTTGTTCAGACAATAAGTAAGTTAGTTCAGGATGCAAAATCATCTGCTCTCTATAATAAAGAATTTGTAAATATAGTAAATAAATTCAAAAGAATAACAGAGTTTTATAAGAATGCGGAAAATTATTATACTCAGAAGGATTTTAAGAAATCCAGCGAAGAGTATACAAAGGTTCTATCAGAATTTGATGAAGTTAATTTTTCCTACAATAGATTAAAAGAGATAGAGAAGCAGATTCAGAATTTAAGGGCACTCGATAGTTATAATAAGGCTATTGATAGCATGAAGAATAATAGATATGGAATGGCAATTTCTCAATTTATAAGTGTAGTTAGAGAAAATCCTTCGAGTGATTATGCTCTTGTTGCTTTAAATAGCATTGCAGAATTGACTTCAAAGTTATTGCCGGAAAATATTATTGCAGAGGCAAATAGAAATGCAAAACCTATTTTTGATATGGCTAATAAATCTTATGAAGAGAAGAAGTATGATGAAGCAATAGCTCTTTATGATAGTATAATAGCAAAATATCCAATGTCAGACTATATAAAACAGGCATATACAAATATTGTTGCTATAAATAATATTAAGTCAAAGGGTGATGCTGGAATATTTGAAAATAGATTAAGAGAAAACTTTAGAAAGGAGTATCAAAAATTTGTTGAAGCATATAAAAAGGGTAATTTTAATGAGGCAAGAGAATACTATTTCAGTGCTTTGAATAATGCCTTTGCAAGTTATACAGATGATTCAATAATAAACTTTAAGAAAGAAGAAGATAAATATATAGCAAGCCTTAGCACAATGAGTGATAAAAATTTACAGGCACTACTTGATAGAACTAAAAAAGAGGTTGAGGATGAATTTAATAAGAGGATCGAGGAACAAAAAAAGAGTTATGAATCTGAGATTGCCAGAATTAAACTTGATTTTGAAAATAGAATCAATGATTTAACAAAAGAAAGAGATCAACTTAAAAATGACTATGTTGCCTTAAAGAATGCAAGTTCAAGTAAAGAGGAGATTGAGGCAATAAAGAAGAGTTATGATGAACAAATTGTAAAAAAGGATAAAGAGATTCAAGAGGCAAAAAAATTATATAATGAAAGTTTAAAATATATTGAGACATTAAAGAAAGAGATAGAGGATTCTAAAAAGACTTTAATAGCAGAAAGAGAGAATATAATAAAAGAAAAAGAGAAAGAGATAGAGGATTTAAAGAAAGGGAACAAAGAGGCTCGAGATTATGCAGAACAGGTTAAAAAGAATATAGAAGAAGAGAAGGATAAGCTAATTAAGGAAAAAGATGCTCTTATTTTAGCAAAGACAGAAGAACTTGAAAATTTAAAGACTCAGTATAATCAACTTACTGAAAGGTATAATAAGTTAAGTAGTGAATTACAGGTTGATAAGAGTAAATTGATTGCGGAAAAAGATAAACTCTTTTCAGAAAATACAATGCTTATAAAAGAGAGGGATAGCCTAAAAGCAGAAAATAAAAGCCTTACGGATGAAATTGCAAGTTTGAAGAAAGAGAGGGAAAATATAATTAAAAATTATAGTGAGATGAGTAAAAGTGATATAGAAAAAGAAAGATCACAATTTATTCAAGAAAAAAATAGACTTGAAAATGAAAATAAGGCTTTGCTTGCTCAAATAGAGAGTCTAAAATCAGAAAAGGATAGCATAATTAAAGAATATACTGAAAAACTTAAAAATGCAAGCACAACAAAAAATGTTAATGAAATTACTGCTAAATATGAGGCAATGTTGTCTCAAAAGGATAAGGAAATAGAACAACTTAAGACAAACTATTCTACATTATTGAATGAAGGGAATAATTTAAAGTCAGAGAATACAAATCTTAAAAATGAACTTGCTCAATTAAGAGAGGAGAGGGATAAACTTGTAAAAGAGTATACTGACAAGATGAAAGATGCAGCAAGTGGCAAGGAATTAATGGAATTAAAAAAGAAATATGATAGTATAATTGCAGAAAAGGATAAGGAGATAGAGAGCCTTAAGTCACAACTTGCAACAACTACAATAACAGATGAAAATCAATTGAGAGAAGAATTGGCTAAAAAAGAGGTTGAACTTAAAAATGAAAAGGAGAATAACGCTAAATTAAAAGAGCAACTGGTTGAATCTTATAAAAAATATACTGAACTCGAAAGATTAAATATGATTCAGAATGAAAAAATTCAGGAAAATTACAAAAAGGATCTTTCAGAGTTACAGAAGAGATATAAAGAACTCGAAGATAGTTATAATAAATATAAAGATGAGCAGCCTGCTAAATATAAGGAGATAGAAAATAGAATTAGAAAAGAGATGGATCAGAAACTTTCAGAGGAGAAACAAAAGATCATAAATCAATTTATGTCTGAAATAGAGAGACTTAATTCCATAATAGATGCAGAAGAAAAATTGAAAAATGAAAAACAAAGAATGGAAAGTATCTCACAAAAAGATAAGACTTCAAAAGATTCATCTTCGTCTATTTATATCACTGATACAAAATACTTTGCAAGAGTTACGACTATATCTGGCAATTCTGTAAGCTTTCAATTTTTTACAACTGATTTTATAAATTATGTTAAGAAAGGGGATGAGATACAGATAGTAAGAGTTAGCAATGTTAATAATACCAGGACCGAAACACTTGTTGGTAAAATGGAGATATCCAATATTAGTAATAATTCATTATTTGGAATGGGAAGAATTATCTATTTTGAAAATAATAATGTTGTTAAAACAGGCGATCTATTAAGGAAATAAATGGAAAAAGGGATAATAAAAGAGATAAAAGGTAATAATAAAGTTATAATAAATCTTGAAATTGAAAATGATTGTGCTCATTGTGCTTTGAATAAAAATTGCTTTACCCCTAAAAATTGTGAAAACCTGATTGAGGCAATATGTGAAGATAGTGTCTCTGTTGGTGAAATAGTAGAAGTAGAGATATCCCCTTTTAAAAAGATATTATTTTCGTTCATAATGTTTTTTATTCCAATTGTAGTTATATTTCTTTTTTACTATTTTGCAAGATCTTTTTTAAAGAATGAGTTATTATCGGTTATATTTTCTTTTATTGGATTTATTTTATATTTTATAGTAATTATCTTAATCTATAAATTTAATCCATCTTTATTAAAAATAAAATGTTATAAGATAAAAAGATAAAATTATGAGTGAGTCAAAAATTATCAGTAATATAAAATTAAAAATAGACGATTTTCTATATTTTTGCGGCTTTTTAAAATTAACATTAAAAGAGTTATTCTCTTTTTGGTTAAAAAAAGATATTACTCTAAAGGTTTTAATAAGGCAGATTCTTTTTACTGGATACGAAGCTCTTGCGATAATAACCCTTATTGGTCTTGCCATAGGAGCCATAATAATAATATATGGTTTTAGTCTATTATCTAATTTTGGTCAGACTGATCTTGTCTATACGATTCTCATAATAATAGTTACAAAAGAGTTAGGTCCAATAATAACAGCATTTATTTTGATAGCAAGATCTGGAACTGCGATCTCCACTGAGCTGGGAAATATGGTTGTAAATCATGAAGTAGAAGCTCTTAATTCAATTGGGGTAAATCCAATAAGTTATTTAGTTGTGCCAAGAATATTGGGGGTTATTATCTCTTTTTTTGGATTATTAATATATCTTAATATTGCAGGTATATTGGGTGGATATATTTTTGCAACAATAATAACCCCTATACCTTTTATAGATTTTATATCTAATTTTTTTCAAAAATTAAAATTTTTAGATATAATAGTGAGTATTTTAAAGAGTATTATATTTGGTTTTATAATCTCATTGATACCATGTTATTATGGTTTAAAGGTAGAATATGCAACAACAGAAGTCCCCCAAAAAACAATAAAAGCAGTTGTTTCTAGTTTAACGTGGGTAATAATTTTAGATATAGGACTTGCAATTATTACATATTCATTTATGTAAAAAGAGAGAGATATGAATAATGAAGTAATAAAATTAACAGATGTGAGCTTTTCCAATATTGACTATCTTGTTCTTGATAATATAAATGTCTCAATTTATCTACATAGTTTTACAGCAATCATAGGAAAATCTGGCGCAGGCAAAAGCACTCTTTTAAAACTTATGAGCGGCATTTTAACTCCGACAAAAGGTAAAGTTGAGATCTATGGAAGAGATATTCATAATTTAGAGACAAAAGAGATTTTAAGTATAAAAAAAAAGTTGGGTTTTGCTTTTCAGGATTCAGCATTACTCTCAAATTTAACAATAAGAGAGAATCTAAGTCTTCCATTAAGGTTTCATTTTAAGAATATAACAGAAGAATATATGAATAAAAAAATTACAGAATATCTTGAAAAAGTTAATTTAATGGACTCAATAGATTTAAGGCCAGCACAATTAAGTTTGGGAGAACAGAAAATGGTAAGCCTTATAAGAGCATTAATAATAGATCCAGAAATTTTATTCATAGATGAGGCATTATCAAATATAGATCCTTCTCTTAGAAAAGTGATAATAAATCTTATAAAAGAGTATGCAGAAAAACCATGGACTACAGTTGTTGGAGTAACTCATAATAAAAAAATATTGGAAACATTGGCAACAAGAATTTTAGTTGTTGATGAGAAAAGGATTAAGATTGATATCACAAAAGAAGAATTGTTAGAAAATAAAAATTTTTATAATTGCTCTATTTTGCAGGATATATTTGATTGAGAAATTTCTGGATTTCATTTATATCTTCATTTGTTAAAACTTTTTTTATATTTTCATCTTTTATAGCATTTAAAAGCATATCAATATAGTATTTTTTTTCATTATCTTTTGAAAGTAATATCATTTCTTTAATAGAATTTATATGATCTTTATATAAAGATAATGAATATTGAATTTCAATGCACTTTTTTGTTATATTTTTATACTGATCTATATCGTCTATATATTTATATAGATCTTTTGCCTTTAAAAAATATATCAATGCCTTATCAAATCTTTTTTCTTTCTCACTAATGATCCCGAGTCCATAATAATTATCAGCAAGTCCAGAACTATTTTCAGTCATTCTATCAATATCAATTGTCTTAAAAAGATATTTTTTAGCATCTGAAAGTTTATCAATTTTAGAATATATAAGACCAAGAGAGTAATATACATTTGATAGAGTATAAATATTATTTAATTTTTTTTCTTTATAGAGTTTTTCTAATATTTTTTCAGCAAATAATAAATATTCAATGCTTTTTGAAAAATTGTTATTATTTTTTTCTATTTTTGATATATTATAATATATTGAGGCTATATTCTCACTATTATTTAAGGTTTTTTCTATGTCTAAAGCCATATTAAAAAAATCAACTGCCTTTGAATAATCTTTTATTAAATAGTATCCCTCACCAATTGATGCATAGATATATGCCTCAAGATATCTATACTTATTTTTATTCTCTTCATTATTAAAAGTTGTTAAGGCGATATTATAATATTTTAATCCTTCCTCATTATTCTTTAATAATATATAAACTTTACCTATATCAATATAATTTTTTATAATACCTTCAAGATTGTCAGCTATAATGTTATATTTTAAAGATTCTTTTAAATATTCAATAGCCTTATTATATTCATATTCTTTTATTAGTCTTTGAGCCATATTATTATTATCAATGGCAATATTTTTTAGAGTATTGTTTTCATATTTGATTTTATTAGAAACTGTGGAGCAACTCAAAAGAATAATAATAAAAAAAATAAAACAATTTTTCTTAAACATTTAAAAATCCTTTTCTCTAACAGTCTTTTGAAGAGTCTCCTCACTCTTTTTTTCAGTTATACCACCTTTTATTAAAGGATTATTTTTAATACCTTCAATAACATCCTGTGTCTCTTTTATTGTGTTTCTTGATTGATTCAAAAGCATTTCGATCTGTTTTGATTGAGAATTTACAAAATAAGAAAATTTAGCAAGTTGATCCATCATTTCTGAAAGACTATTTAAAGATTTCTGTATAGAATTAAACATGATATCCCCTTCTGGATCTATTAATCTTTTTGCCATTCCGTCCGGATCTTTTAATTCTATGGATAAAGATTTAAAATTATATGTTATATCATTAAAATTGTTAATAACATTTTCAAATTTAAGAAGTTCTCTTTTTAATATCTCAATTGAATCAGCAGTATTTACGAGTATTCTTGCAATAGAATTTTGATCTGCATTTCTATCAGAGTTAATACTTGCTAAAATATCCTCAACTGATTTTATGATATTAGAAATTACATCAGCCTGTTTTTTTATCTCCCCCTTTGATAAAAGAGCAATCCCTTCTTCAATATCTAAGGAAGGTACAAAACTCCCTGGTTTTGCAATATTTTCAGAATAAGAGTTAGGAATTAGTAATATTGTAGCACCACTTAAAGGATTAGAAGCCTTATGGAGCACAGAGTTTTCTTTTATAATGTTAATGTATGGTTCATAGATAAAAAAATCAATTTCAACACTATTTGCAAAGCCTATATTTTCAAATATTTTTAATAATTTAATATAATCTTCTTTTGAGATATTTTTCTCTAATAGATAATGTTTATTTTCATAATGATATTTTGAATTAACAAAATCTAATATTAAGGAATAATTTTCATATTTTTTTGTAATTTTGGCTAATATATGATATTCAAAGTCAAAAGTAGCCATTTTTTTAGGAACACTATTTAATCTATAATTTACAATTTTCCCAATAACAAAACCTTTAAAAAAGATATCTTGATTTATTTTCAATCCTATTTTATCATTAAATCTTGATGTAAAATAGACCTTTTTTATAAAAATTTTTTGATTATATATTACAAGAATAATCGAAAGAAATAAAATTACTATACAAACAAGAAGAAAGAGTCCAACAATTTTATCTGCATGTTTTAATTTAAATTTCATTTTTCTCTCGTAAGAATGGGGATATCCCCCTTTAACTTTATAATTTAGTAATCTTTTTATTTTATCGGTAAAAAGATATATAATTAATAATAATATATCAAATTATTTTTGTAAAGCATTATATTTTGAAAAATAAAAAAGAATTAAAAAAAAATTTAATAAAAAGAGAAAGTGTTAAGACATTTTAAATTTTTATTGACTTTTTGAAATAATTTTTATATATTAGTATATTATAATATTAGAATATATAAGGAGATAAAATATGAGAGTAAATCCTAATAGATGTCCGCAAAATCATCCATGCCCTGCTGTAAGAATATGTCCAGTATCAGCAATAGAGCAGAAAGGCTATGGCTTACCTAAAATCAATTCTAATTGTATTCAATGTGGTAAATGTATTAAATTTTGTCCAACTGGCGCAATACAACAGTAGATTATTTTGGTATTTTAGAGATTAAATAGACAGATTTATTTTAATGTGAACTTAAGGAAAGAGGAAAGGTTTAAAAAAATGTAAATTTAAAGTAATATTTTTATAGAAATTTTATTTCAAAAAGCCGAAATTTTGAATCAAAAG
Source organism: Spirochaetota bacterium (assembly GCA_035406685.1). GTDB lineage: Bacteria > Spirochaetota > GWE2-31-10 > GWE2-31-10 > MWDO01 > DAONLM01. Next base: position 230 of record DAONLM010000054.1, on the reverse strand, counting down.
TAAGCATGAAGTACTGGTCTGTATAAGGGTGGCGGGGGATATCAGGCGACACAATCTTCCCACCATCCTTCTTCTTCACAACCACAGCCTTCTTTACTCTTAATTCCTCAAGTTTCTTTTTTACTATATCAATTTTATTTTCAAACTCTTTTTCTCCAAAAGTCTCAATTCCCATAAAATACTCCTCCAGTATCTCCCTTACAAGCACAGCCATACTGAATGTATTTAGA
>DAONLM010000053.1:0-15412 GCA_035406685.1 Spirochaetota bacterium | reverse complement strand
AGGTAGCATAAACATTTCCATTTGTAACATAACTAACTTTACCTTTAAAAATAGTTGTTGGTGTTGTAGTTGGTGTTGTAGTTGGTGTTGTAGTTGGTGTTGTAGTTGGTGTTGTAGTTGTATTTTTTTTAATTATAATTGGATAATCACAATTAAACCAACTAAATATAAATAAAAAAAGAACAACAATAAGTGATAAACAAACTATTTTTTTCCTCGTAAAAAACCCCCAAAAAAATAATTATATTAATAATTATATCGCTTTTTTTTTAAATTTTCAAATTTTTTTAAAAAAATTTTATTCCAGTATTATGTAAAATTATGTCTTTTTGTTTTTTGACTTTTACTCTTGTTAATAGTGTAACTAATATATGAATTAAACTCATATTTTATATAGTTATATATCTTGACAATTTTTTTAATTTATGTTAGCCTTTTATCATGTAAATACTTCAAAGGAAGTGAGGTGCGAATCCTCCACTGGCCCGCAACAGTATTTGGGGAGTTTTTTGTTCAATATATGCCACTGGTAGGATAAACTCTACTGGGAAGGTCGAACAAAAAGCATTATTCACCCATAAGTCTGGAGACTTTGGTATTTACTTTTAAAAGCCGTTGGCTTCGAGGAGAGAGCTAAAGGCAAAAAATAAACTTTTTGCTCTTTGGCTTCTTTTCTTAAAATTTTTTAAGAAAAGGAGACATAAAATGTCTAAAAAAATTTTTATTCTTTTAATCTTAATCACACTTTTTTTAGCATGCCCCCCGGTAGAACAAAACACTCAAACAGTTTCAAATCCTCTTGAGAAATTTAATGGTAAATGGAAGAGTAAAAATTCAAGCCCGCCTTATGATGATTGGTTTGAATTAAAAATTGACGATGAAACATTCTTTTACTACAACAATGGAGATCCCACAAATGATCTTGGTTATGCTGGAAAGATTGTCTCTTTTGATCTTTCTGGGGATATTTATTTTCTGAATTTGAAAATAACAAACAGAGGTAGCTGGGATCTAACAACTGATTGGTATGCAAGAATTTATCTTCAAAAGACAAATTCAACCATAGTAAAACAGGCAATAGGGGCTACTGGCACTTATCCCAACATAATAATGGTAAAGCCAACTTTAGGGGAAGCGAAACAGACTTTTACCATTGAAAATAATGCATATCAGTATCTGGGGGAATATATTGCAAAGTGAGAGTAAGATATCTTTTATTTGTATTTGTTGTATTTTCGTGTGAAATACAAGAAAAAGGGGTAGAGATAGATTTTATCCCTTTTAATTACTTTTCTTCTCCATTGTTTAAATGCTGGGCATCTGGATATTTAGACTATATTAAGGGAGAAAATCTTTCAATAGACTGGACAATACCAGAAAAAACACTTGGTAAGGCAAGTGATTCTGTATATGATATAGTATCCTTAGGAGAAGGGGGAAGAATAACACTTAGTTTTAATAAGACAATTTATAATGGAAAGGGATACGATTTTGCTGTATTTGAAAATAGTTTTAATGGTAGATTTTTAGAACTTGCATTTATTGAGGTAAGTTCAAATGGAGTGGATTTTGTAAGATTTGATACAGAGACTTTATGGGATACAACAGTTGACTCGTATGGAATGATGGATTCTTCAAGATTAAAAGGATTTGCAGGGCTTCATAAGGTTGGCTATGGTACACCTTTTGATCTTGATGAATTAAAAGAAAAAGAGAATGTTATAAATGGTAAGATTGATCTAAATAATATCAGATTTATAAGAGTTGTTGATATAATTGGCGATGGTAGAGAAAGGGATAGTAAAAATAATCTCATATATGATCCTTATCCTACAAATGGCAGTTCTGGTTTTGATCTGGATGCAATTGGAGTATATAATTGCAGATAAAATATATACTATCTTTTGGGCTTTTTATGACGATTTTAAAATTATTTTCAATTGAGTATGATCTTGGTGAAATTGAGGTAAGGGATAAAAGAGATCTATTTTATGAAAAGATAGAACAACAGGAGGCAACTGTAAAGATAATAAAAATCAGAGAGGAGGATTATTCTAAAACCATAAAAGAGATTCTTGAAAATGAAGCAGGGATTGAGGTAAAGAGTAGTGGAGGAGAGGCTGGTATTAAAACAGTATCAATAAGAGGAAGTGGCAATCAAAATATTCTTATCTTAATAGATGGAATTCCTCTTAATTCGAGTGGAATAAACAATGTTGATTTAAGTATCATAAATCCTTCTTTAATAGAAAGAATTGAAATAATAAAAGGTGGCAACTCTTCTCTATATGGTGCAAATGCTTGTGGTGGGGTTATTAATATAATAACAAAAAAATATAGTGAGAATAAAAGGAAAATCCATTTTACATTGTCACCTTACTCTTTAATAAAAGGTGGAATTGATCTTGGATTTAATTGGAATTCAATTAATTTGTTAATATCAAATAGTGTTATTGCTGATAGAGGAGATTTTATATTTTTAAATGATAATGGGACAATTTATAATAAAGAGGATGACTTTTATGACAAAAGAAAAAACAATAATCTATTAAAGATAAGTTCCCTACTCAATTTTAAATCAAATTTTTATGAAAAATCTTATTTAACAATTGGAGTAAATAATAGTTTTAGTAACAATGGTGTTGCTGGGCCTAAAAATTTCACATCATTCTTTAAGAATGCCTTTTATCAGAGGGATCTATTATTTTTTTCTATTTATTATAATTCTGGAAATCTTAATAAATATTTTAACATTGAGATAAAATCTAATTATAAATTTGATTACTACAATTATGATAATCCAGATGAAATTGATATCAATAGTAGAAAAATATTAAGTTATCTTAATTATTTTGAACAATCTTTAAAATTTACTTTTACAAGTATCCCTTACAATCTTTTAATAATAGAAAATAATTTTAATTTTGAGTCACTTTTAGATTCGAGAGAGACTTTTTTACCATATAGAATTAGTGGTGGAATTGTCGTAAGGGATGAGATTGTTTTTTATGATGATAAAATAGGGATAATTCCATCAGTGAGATTATCTTTTGCAAATGATAACTACTTTTTTCCATCTTTTAATATTGGTTTTTTCTATAAGCCTTTTTCTTATTTTAAATTCAGGACAAATATTTATGGTGCATATAGAAATCCAGATTTTTTTGAATTATACTATTCTTATGGTTTTACTCAGGGAAATAAGGATCTAAAGCCAGAAAAGAATTTTGGATTTGATGCTGGATTTATTATTGATATAAATGGCTTTTTTTTAGAGATAAATGGATTTTTTACGACATATGTGGATCTAATAAAGTATGTTTTATCTTATGGTTATGTTTATAGACCAATCAATTTTAGTTCTGCTCTTTCTTATGGTTTTGAAAGTTCTTTTATATTTAATCCGGTAAAATTTTTAAATTTAAAGATAAATTACACACTAAATTTTCTTAATGATTTTTATATGCTTCATTTAAATAAATTTTATCAATTGCCGGGGCAACCGATTCATTCTGCATCTTTTATTCTTGAATTTATAATAACATTTTTTACACTCGGATTTAATGTAAAAATAGAGGACAAAATAAATCTAACAAATATAGAGACAAAATACATTGCTCCAAAGACAATTATAGATATATATTTAAAATTTATCTTTTTAAATAAATTTGGAATTTTTGTATTCTTTAATAACATTACAAACATATATAGAGAAGATTTAAGAAACTATCCTCTTGAAGGATTTAATTTAAAAATGGGAGTAAACATTGAGATATAGATTTTTAATTTTATTTCTATTAATTTTAATAAGTTGTAATAAAGAAAAAGAGAAAAAAAAAGAAGAAAATATAAGAATTGTCTCTCTTGCTCCTTCAATCACAAAGATATTATTCAGACTCGAGTTACAGGATAAAATTGTTGGGGTTACTGATTTTTGTGAGTATTATGGGGAGATAGAAAAATTAGTTAAACTAAAAAAAATTAGGAGAGTCTCTGGTTTTTACATTATCAACTATGAAAATATCCTCTCGGTAAATCCAGATTATATTTTAGGCACTGATTCTATATCTTATGAAAATAAGATTCAGATGGAAAAGATATTCAGTGATAAAAAAATATACTGGTTTGTTCATCCAGCGGATTTTGAGGGGATTAAAAGGGAGATAATTGAAATTGGTAATATTTTTAATAGAAAAAATAAGGCAAAATTACTTATAAAAGATATTGATAATTTATTGGATGAAATTCAGAATAAAATAAAAGATAAAAAAGAAAAACCAAAAATTCTTGTTGAAATTTTTTATCCACCTTTTACCACTGCTGGAAAAAATACTTTTATTTCTGATATAATAATAAAGGCTGGCGGAAGATTAAGCCTTTCTCTTAATGATAATTGGCCAGTTGTATCATTAGAAGATATAATTGCCTCTGATCCAGATTTGGTTATTAAGACTCATTTAGCAAACACAAGTGACGAGTTAAGATTAATAAGATGTTACAGAGAGAATAGAATATTTATTCCAAAAGATATAGATATATTTTTACAACCATGTTATGATTCAATTTTTGCTGTAAAGGAGTTATATGAATATCTATATGAAAAATAATTTTTTTAAGATAATAATATTCTTAGTCATTCTTGGCTGTCAACCACAATTAGAAGAAAAAGAAAAGCCGTTTTTACTTGTACTTAATACTTTAAGCGAGAATCTTGTCTATTTAAAAAGCAAAGATGATACAGATTTCAAAAATGGTATAATAACAGGAGATGCCCCAAATCAAATTATTTATGATAATGGCTATTTCTTTATTGTTAATTCACTCTCAAATTCTATACTTAAACTGGATGAATATTTAAATGTGGTAAAAGAGTTTGGAGTTCTTTCTGATTCAAATCCATATAAGGCTGTTATTATTAATGAAAAGATTTATATTACCTCTTATCTATTACATTCTGTTATGCTATATAATCATAATGATGGCAAAATGTTAAAATCAATCCCAATTGAGAGTATTGAGTATGGTTCTAAAATTTATTATCCATTTCCTTGTGGAATAGTAAGATATAATAACTATCTTTTTGTAGCATGTAAATATACACTTGATGCAGGTGCACAGAATGCATTGAAAGGAAGGGTTGTTATTATAGATGTAAATCAAAATAAAGTTACTGGATATATTCAATCAGAAGGGTATAACACAACGAATATCTATATTAAAAATGATGATCTTTATATAATATCCACAGGCACATACAATAATGGCTATCAAGAGGATGGAATAATTGAAAAGGTGAATTTAATTACTCTTAATTTTAATAGTGTTAACACTGATACGACAATTGTCGCAAATGGAAATTCTTTTGGGACAATATGTTTTACAGAGGATTTTATATTTACTGGCAATATTGGTAATTCAAAGTTAATAAAATTTGATAATAACTTTAATCAAATAGAATATAAAATTTTAAAAGAGGATGGTTTTTCTTTTATTTCTGCAATGAGATATTATGATAAAAAAATCTTTCTTCTTGAATATAATGGTTCAACTCTTTATGTAATAGATCCGGTTACATTTTATATTAAGAAAAAAATTAAGACATCTTTAAATCAGTACGGTGATGCCATTGATCTTGTAATTCCATATTAATTTTTTATATAAAAAGCATTCTTGTATTTATAGATATCCCCTGTCTCGAAAGGGGATATCCCATCCAGATATTTATAATTATAATAAATTATTGTTATATTATTTAGATATCACCCTTCTAACCAGTAAGACTTTGTTGTAAAAGTATCCTTGTCTCAAATATTGTTTATTAATCCAATCCTTTCCAATCAGAATATACACAAATATAAATTTATTATTTATACTTTCGTCTTAAATAATCACTTATCTCTTCAATCTGCCACCAAGGTGTAGAACTTCCACCTGTAATTCCAATAACTTTATTTGTAAAATCTATATCTTTAACATCTGAGGAAGTCTCAACAAAATATGTTGTGGTATATTTACTGGAAAGATTAAATAGTGTTGTGGTATTGGCACTCATTTTATCGCCAACTACAAGCATTATATCAACCTCTTTTGCTAGTTTTATTGTATCTTCCTGAATTAAAATCGGAGCCCTGCAGAGTGTATTCTTAATCTCAATATTATGGTAATTTTTTTTGATATAATCGGCAATTTCATCAAAAATCAAGGGATCAGATGTGGTTTGAGCTATAAAACAATATTTTTTATCATTTATTATTTTTAGATTCTTAAACTCATCAATATTATTTATTATATTACAATTATTGTTGCAATAACCAGATATACCTATTATCTCTGGATGATCCTTTTTACCTAAAATTATGATATCATAACCTTTATTCGTTAATTCTCTTGCAAGAAGTTGAACCCTTTTTACTTTTGGGCAGGTTAAATCAAATATATTTTTCCCTGATTGTTTTAATTTTTCCTCCTGAAATGGCGGAATTCCATGTGCTCTTATTATTACATTTTTAATATTACTATCATTTATAATATCTTCTAAATCCTTCTTTAAGATAACGCCTTTTTCAAAAAGTTTAGCAATAGCAAACCTATTATGAACAATTTCTCCAAACATACATACATTGGTATAAGATTCTGCTATCTGATATGATTTAACAAAGGCATTTTTTACCCCCATACAGTAGCCAGAATTTTTGGATATCTTAATATTCAAAATTTCCCCCAGAACAAAGACTATCTGAATTTATAGTATACTTAAATTTTCCCCTTTTGTCAAAAAATATTATATTTGACATTTTATATTTTTTTTGTAATAAATAAAAATGGAGGGGAGTCAATTATCTCTACCTTAAATTCTTTATTATTTAAGGATTAACTATTATGAATAAGACTAAAAATATTTATGATGAATCAAAAATAAAAACATTGAGTTCTCTTGAACATATAAGATTAAGAAGTGGAATGTATATTGGGAGACTCGGTGATGGATCTAATTATGATGACGGTATATATATTTTATTAAAAGAGATAATAGATAACTCTATTGATGAATATATTATGGGATATGGGGATAAGATAATTATAGAGAGAAAGGATGATACAATTACAGTAAGGGATTTTGGGAGGGGGATACCACTCGGAAAACTGATAGAATGTGTCTCTACTATAAACACTGGTGCAAAATACAATGATGATGTGTTTCAGTTTTCGGTTGGTTTGAATGGGGTTGGAACAAAGGCTGTTAATGCTTTATCAAAAAAATTCATAGCAGCAAGTTATAGAAACGGAGAGGGGAGAATTGTCGTATTTGAAAAAGGAGTCCTAAAAAGTGATAAATATGTAAAAGAGGATAAACCAGATGGGACAATTGTTCAGTTTACACCTGATGAAGAGATATTTGGGACATTTAGTTTTAATGATGAAATAATAGAAAAAAGATTATGGCATTATGCATATCTAAATTCTGGCTTAAAAATATATTATAATAAAAAACTATTTGAAAGCCAGAATGGTTTAAAAGATTTATTGAAAAATGAAGTATCAGAAGATATTCTTTATGATATAGTATACTACAAAGAACCAAAACTGGAATTTGCCTTTACTCACACAACAGAGTATGGAGAGACATATCTCTCATTTGTAAATGGCCAGCATACAAGTGACGGTGGGACTCATCAACAGGCATTCAGAGAGGGTATATTAAAAGGGATAAATGAGTATGCCGGAAAAAATTTTAACGGTGTAGATGTGAGAGAAGGAATAATTGGTGTAATAGCAATTAAAATTAAGGATCCAGTATTTGAATCTCAGACAAAAAATAAACTTGGCAATCTTGAAATAAAGAGTGAAATAGTCAATAAAGTAAAAGAGGCTATAATTCTTACCCTTCATAGAAACAAACAGTTAGCAGATAAGATTTTAGAAAAGATAAAATTTAATGAAAATTTAAGAAATGAACTTCAACAGGTTCAAAAAGAGGCAAGAGAAAAGGCAAAAAAGATTTCATTAAATATTCCAAAACTCAAAGATTGTAAACATCACTTTAACGATGGTTCAAAATATCATGATAAAACAATGATCTTTATAACAGAAGGCCAATCTGCATCTGGAAGTATGGTATCTTGCAGAGATGTTCTTACACAGGCTATATATTCTTTAAGAGGTAAACCTCTTAATGTATATGGGATGAGAAAAGATTCTATATATAAAAATGAAGAATTATACAATTTAATGAAGGCACTCGGAATAGAAGATGGGATTGAGGGATTAAGATATAATAAAATAATAATAGCAACTGATGCAGATGTTGATGGATTTCATATAAGAAATCTTTTACTTACTTACTTTCTTGTATATTTTGAGCCAGTGGTAATGGCGGGACATTTATACATTCTTGAAACACCCTTATTTAGAGTAAGAAATAAAAAAGAGACAATCTACTGTTATTCTGAAGAAGAAAAAATAAAGGCTATTAAGAAATTAGGCCAGAATGTAGAGATAACAAGGTTTAAAGGATTAGGCGAAATATCACCAAAAGAATTTGGGCAATTCATAGGTAAAGATATAAGATTAATAAATGTAAAGATAGATAATTTAGCAGAAATAAAAAAGTCTCTCTCCTTTTTTATGGGGAAAAATACACCGGATAGAAAAGATTATATAATGGAAAATCTTATATAAATAAAATTAACGTTATATTATATAGATATCCCATTTGTTATAGGGGTATATCTGTTTAGAATAACGAATATTTTTTATAAAAGACACTACGACATATGTCGTAGTTTTAGTGGGATATCCATATAAAAAGGCAGATATTTTTATAATATAACGGTTATTTATTATAAAAAGTGTTTACGGTATATGGACTCGTATTAGTGGGATATCTGAATAAAATAACGATTATTTTTTTTATACAAAAATTTTGGGACATATGTCGTAATTTTAGTAAAGTTTTATATAGAATAACAATTATTTTTTATATAAAGCTAAAATACGACATATGTCGTATTTTTTAAGTATATATAATATAACTATTATTTTTTATAAATATAATAAAATAAGTGCGACATATGTCGTAATAAGAAGGGAATACTTTTTTTATATAATTAGTGTTATTTTATTAAGATATTTCAACCAATTCATACAGATATCCCTTTTGTTATATAGGGATATCCCCCTCTCTCATAAAAAAAATAAAATAACATATAATATTTATAATTAAAATCGACTTTTTTATTAAATATTTTGACAAATTTAAAATTTTAAAGTATATAAATATCAAAATATATCTATTTTTGGCTTTAAATTATGAAAAAGAAGAGAATCATTATTTTAAAATGTGTTATCATAATATTTTTTTTGTTTTCCTGTTATACAACAATAGACATTTCAGAAAGATTAACTAAAATTAATGAAAATATAAATATTGCTTTAAAAATGACTTTTTACTTGAGAACATCAGAAATAGAAGTAGAAAATCTATATATTCAAAATTTAAGAACATTTGAAATATACAAATTCATCCCAGCAGAAAATAAATATTTCTATATAAATAATATTCCAGCAGGACAATATAGATTCGGTTTCTTTATTGCTACCTATAAAGTAAACAGAATCGAGTTTAAAATTCTTTCCTATACTAATTTTATTTTCAATTTATCTAAATCCGGTAATTATTTTTTAGGAAACTTTTTTTATCAATATGCTGTTAATTCTAATAAAATAAGTCCAATCAAAATAGAGATTAAAGATATTAAAAATATTAAGCCAGATTTTGAAAATTATATTCTCATAGACCCCATAAGAAGTATGGCCATAGAAAAGACTAATATTTATAAGAATTGTGAATATGGTAATGTATATTTAATAAATATAAGCAATGACAATATAGAAAAGGAGTTAATAGATCTCATTACAAGAGAAAAATCTATAATAGAGGGATATTTTAAAATAATAGATAGAGAATTTAATAAGAATGGAATTGATAAAAGCTTACTTGATTTAATATTAGGCTATTATGTGATCAGTGGAAATATAAATCTTCTTATAAAAAAAGCACTTCTTTACTATAATTTAAATAAAATTGAAGATGCTTTAAAAATATTTGAAGATATTAAAAACATTGATCCAAATGTCCCAGAATACTACTCTATTCTTGGAGAAATCGAATTTAACAAGGAAAATTATGAAAAGGCAAAACTTTTTTTATACAGAGCAATGTCAAATAATACTTTAATAATAAAAAGTTATGATCTCTATGCTAAAATACTTATTAAAGAAAGTGATTATAAAAATGCAAAAATTTTTAGTGATTATTCTTTACAAAAAGAGAGAGATAATATAGAATATATTAAAACTAATCTTGAAATTCATAAAAAATTGGACGATAAAAAAACTATAAATAAACTTGAAAAAAGATATCTGGAATTAAAAAATGGAAGATAGAAGTGTTATTCAACCAATATTAGAGGCACTCGAATATTTTAATAAAAGCAAAGAGGAACTCGATTTTTTCTATAATATTATTGATAAATTTTGTGTCAGCTGGTTTGGTAAACCAGTAATGACAACTAATTTTACTTCAAGCGATCTTTTTCTTATTCATGATCTACTCGGAGAATACCTAAGATTTGAAGGGAATAGTAAAAAGATAGCATTGTGGTTACTTGCTATTAACAGAGTATGTTATAATTATACTCAGGATTTGTCAAAGGTAAAGAAAGAAGTAGAAGAGTTAAAAAAAATAAGTAAAGATGAACTTGATACATCTCTTATAGACCCAATATTAAATACTTTAAGAAATCTTGAAGAATTGCATTTGACATCATCTATAAACAATAAACCTCAGGAAGATATAATAAATAACTTTTTACAATGGGTAGGAATTTATACAACTTTTATCTATCCATCTCTTGAAAATAAGATGGATTTTTATGATAAAAATATTCTAAGAGCAATGAACTTTTTATTGTCTGAATTTTTAAAACAGAAGACAAACGATAAAAGGCTTGCTTTTTTAATTATTGCAATAATGGAGGCATGCAAACAGTACTCTTTACAAAACAATAATATAAATCCAGATCTATTTACTCAAAATTCTGAAATAGTTGTCCCGGGAAAAGAGGAAAAATTGGTTGAGGAACTCTTGAATAAATTAAAAAAAGAGACAGAAAGACAGAGAAAGTCACACACTATTTTATCAAAAGAGATTCTGGCAGATCAATTTGTAAAAGATAGTTTTGATAAATTCATTGATGATATAAACAACGATCCAACTGAGGCTGTTGCTATTTTTAATGATTATTCTTTTAAATTAGCCAATAATCTAATAAAATTTGATACTGGTAAACAATTTTTATTCTTGCAGACTCTATCAAGATATAGGACAAATGTAAAGAGTGTATTGAAACAGGAGACTTATAATAATCTTAAAAAATCAGTGGAGATGCTTTCTGACAGAACAAAGGAGTGGTTTAAGAACGAACTTGCAAGATTAAATGAAAGAAAGGATCTTTATATCGAATTTGTGATTCAGAAAATGTTAAACGAAAAGGATCAAACAAAAGCAAATACTGCAAAACTTTTTATAATGCTCTATCTTATAAAAAAGCTCGAACTCTTATAAAATAAACTTTTTTGACGATAAGATAATAAATAACGAGTTAGTTAGGAAAGTATATATGAATATAGCATTGATTAATATAGGCAATAATAAACTTTTGATTGAGAGTAGTAAAATTTTTGCAAAAGATCTATATGAGAAAGGAAATATTGTAAAAGAGACGAATGGGATATTAGACACTCCAAGAGTTACAGGTTTTCAATATCTTATATTTTTTATTGATGCTGGTAAATTCTTAGGTAAGAATTATTATGAAGAATTAAATCAATTTTTTGAAAATGTAGGAGTAATTACCGCAAGATATGCAAGTGTCTATACACAAAAAAGAATGTTTTCAGATAGAGTTTTATACCGTTATATGGCAAAATTAGAAAGCGAAGGGTTAATAATTCATGATTCTGGTATTATTGATAGCCTGAAAAATGCAGAAGAAATTGTAAAAAGATTAAAACCAGTAAAACCAAATGAATAAAAAGAGAGAGGCTAATGCCTCTCTTTAAATAATCTCCCCATTTAAAGAGATGGTATAATCTTTAACAATTATATTTTTGCCACTCCTTTCTAATGCCTCTTTAATAATATAGTTTACTCCACCACAACACGGCACTTCCATATGAATTGTAGTGATTGACTTTATATTATGATTTGTTAAAATAAGCGTAAGTTTTTCAATATATTGATCAATTACCCTATCTAATTTTGGGCATAAAATAATTAATATTTTTCCCTTTAAAAATCTTCTGTGAAAATCAGCAAATGTAAAAGGGACACAATCAGCGGCAATCAATAAATCAGCATCATCGAAATACTTAGCCATTGGATTTAATAATTGAAGTTGAATTGGCCATTGTCTTAATTCAGATTTTAATTTAATGTTTGAAGAATCTTCGTCATTAACATTTTCATTTTTTAAATTCATTGCCATACTCGATGGGCAACCACATGGTAATTTTTCTTCTAATTCTGGAACAGGGATATTATTCTCTTTTAAATATTCAATTGCCTCATTCAAATATTTTACTTCACCATGATCTTTTAGATGTAAAAGATGAGCCTTTATGGTATTTGCCCCCTGTTTTACAATATTTGCCATAACTTTCTTTTCATTATATTCTTCTGCTTCTCTCTCTTCTATTGTAATAGCACCAACTGGACAATGACCAATGCATGCTCCAAGGCCATCACAAAAAATATCACTAATGAGTCTTGCCTTTCCATCAATAATCTGGATAGCCCCCTCAGGGCAATTTGGAACACATTGACCACAACCATTGCAAAGATCTTGGTTAATTGTAATAATTTTTCTTTTCATAAAAAACTTCTCCTTAACTATAAATATTTTTATGGGCAGACAAAAAGTTTTTAAAGTCTGCCCAGTATTTAAATCAATCTTTTAAAGCCTCTTTTATATCCTCTTCTGGCGTTGAGATAGGTTTTATATTGAAATTTTTAACAAGAACATCAAGTACATTCTTTGATACAAAAAGAGGCAAAGTTGGTCCCAATTTTATATTCTTTATGCCAAGAGATAACAATGTCAAGAGAATACAAACAGCCTTCTGCTCATACCATGATAAAATAAGAGAAAGAGGAAGGCTATTAACATCGGTATTAAAAGCCTTTGCTAATTCAATTGCAATTACTATTGCTGAATATGCGTCATTACACTGACCAACATCAAGCAATCTAGGTATACCTTCTATTTCCCCAAATTCTAATTTATTAAATCTATATTTTCCGCATGCCAGAGTAAGAATCAAACAATCAGAAGGTATCTTTTCTGCAAGTTCTGTATAATAGTTTCTTCCACTTCTTGCGCCATCACACCCACCAACTAAAAAGAAATGTCTTATCTTTTTATTTTTTACTGCATCGATTACCTTTTCTGCGACACTCAAAACAGCATTATGAGCAAATCCAACCATTATCTCTTTACCCGGTATATCCTCTTTAAAACCTCCAACCTCTTTTGCCTTTTCTATCAATTTACTGAAATCTTTTCTATTCGGTAAATGTTTAACATTAGGATAAGCAACAAGGCCGGTTGTAAAAATTCTATCAATGTAAGAATCTTTTGGTTTTTGAATACAGTTAGTAGTCATTAAAATTGCGCCCGGGAATTGATCAAATTCTTTTTGTTGATCCTGCCATGCACCACCATAATTTCCAACAAAATGTTTAAATTTTTTTAACTCTGGATAACCATGGGCTGGTAGCATTTCACCATGTGTATAAACATTTACGCCAGTACCTTCTGTCTGTTTTAACAATTCATAAAGATCCAGTAAATCATGTCCGGAAACAAGGATAGCAGGACCTTTTTTTGCTCCAAGAAATACCTTTGCAGGAACTGGATTACCAAAGGTTGTTGTGTTTGCTCTATCCAGTAACTCCATACACTTTAAATTGACCTCTCCAACTTTCATATTAAGCTCAATCAATTTCTCAATTGTTACACTCTCATCGATTAAAACATTCAATGCTTCGTAAAAAAATGAATCGACCTCTTCATCTGTGTAACCCAATATTGCTGCATGATCTGCATAGGCTGCCATACCTTTCAAGCCATATAAGGCAAGCTCTTTCAGGCTCATTACATCTTCATTAGAATAGAGATTCTTAATATTTACTTTTCGACCCTGATCAATAAGCTTTTCTCTTGTGGTCTCTGGTTTCCAGAATGCAATTTCTGAAAGTTTACTCTCATCAAAATCAATGTTATTCTTTTTTTTGTACTCTGAAAGAAATAGACCTCTTATTTTTTCTTTCATTTCATAGGTTTTATAAATAACCTTCTCAAGCCTTTCTGGATCAAAATCAACATTGGTAACTGTTGTAAATAAAGCCTCTTTTGTATGAAGATCCACCTCATTATCTTTAATACCGATCTTTCTTGCAAGTTTTGCATAGATTGAAAGACTCTTCAAGCCGTGGATGATTAGATCCTGTAAGATACTGGCTTCTTCACTCTTCCCACATACTCCAACTTTCTGGCAACCAGTGCCTCTAACTGCTTGCTCACATTGAAAACAAAACATACTCATAAAACACCTCCTAAAAAATTTATTTTAAATTATAATTCTCACAATTAAAATTGAGTTCACCGTAGTCAAATTTTATTTTTCCTAATTCACAATAAAAAGGTTTTTCTTCATTTTCGATTTTTCTCAAATTGCCACAGGTCAGGCATAATCTTGCCTTTTGAATGATATTCTTTTCATAAAGACTCTTAATAAGTTCTGATAAAAATTTCAAAATTATATTTTTCTCATTTTCTTTTAAAGAATCTATAATTGAAAATATTTTTTTTAATTTAGACTTGTATATATCCAATATCTTTAAACTCTTTTCTGTTAGTTTAAGAATAGAGACCCTATTGTCACTTAAACAAATTTCTTTTGTAATATAACCTTTTTTAATGAGATTATTTACAGAATCACTTATAGTAGATTTTTTTAAATCAAACTCCTTTGAGATATTTGTTAATGTATTTTCTTCCTCTCTATTCTTTGAAAGAAACTCAAGTATTAAAATCTGCGTTGGACTTAATTTATTTTCTTTACCAGTCTCAATTAGTAAAACTTTATAGATAGAGGCAATTTTTTCAAGTGCATAAATAATATTTTCATTCATACAGACTCCTTAAATTTTTAAATTATCTTTAAATTAGTTAGCAATCCTAACTAATTTAAAGATAATATTTTTTACTAAAAAAGTCAAGTATTTTTAGAAATAATTGTGTCAAGAAAATTAAAATGTCACCTATTTCATATAAATAGAAATGTCACC
>DAONLM010000052.1:0-15512 GCA_035406685.1 Spirochaetota bacterium | reverse complement strand
TGAGAAAAAATTTAGTTTTTTTTGAAAAAAATTAAAGTGAGGGACAGACCTATAAATTTTTTATGATCAAAAGAGGGACAGACTTATAATTTTTTTATAATTAAAATTAAATAGGGACAGACTTGATCTATAACTATCATGATGTGAAACTATTTTTCATATAGATGTTAATAACTTACAAATTAAAATTTTGTTAGTATAAAATAATAGAAATTTTGGTATAATTTATTTTCAAGCAAAAATTTTTTTATTTTTTTTTTGCAAATTTTGTAGTTGAATTCATTTAGCATAGCAACTCTTATTAGAGAATTGCTTGAAATATATTTTGCTGGCATTGAAACTTATGCGGAAGAGAAATTTATGAAGATTATACAAAAACTAAAAAATGAGATAGAGGGGTTAAAAAAAAGAAAGGCTTGTGTTATGAAGGAAAGAGGCCAAGATATCCCATGCTCAACTTACATTAACGACTACTTTTTACTCAAATTCAACTCAAATTTCTACCTGAAAGAGATAAAATTCTTATAAAATTAGGGAAATTTTTTAAAATTGACCATTCTATCTTTATTACTCAAAACTTACCCTTAGGCTAATTTTATCTTTTTATCTGCCTAAAAATAAAATCACACCTTTTCTTTACCTAAGATTTCTAAAATATATGACAATCTTTATAAATTATGTTATATATCAAAATTAAAAATTATGATTTAAAGAGGGAGTATGCTTGTATTAGGAATAGAGACAACCTGTGATGAGACTTCAGCGGCAATTGTTGAAGATGGGAAAAAAGTATATTCTAATGTGGTCTCTTCTCAAATAAAAGAACATTTGCCATGGCAGGGTGTTGTGCCAGAAATTGCATCAAGATTGCATTTAAACAAGATAATGATAGTTGTTGAAAAGGCAATTAAAGATGCAAATATTAGCAAAAAAGATATTGATTTGATAGCAGTAGCAAATAGGCCAGGATTAATAGGTGGTCTTGCAGTTGGAGTAGCATTTGCAAAAGGGTTTAGTTTTGGTTTAAATAAGCCATTAATAGCAATAAATCATATAGAAGGGCATTTATATTCTCCTCACATTACAAATGATATAGAATTCCCTTATATTGGACTTCTGGTATCAGGGGGACATACTTTGATAGTTAACGCAAAATCTTATACAGATTATGAAATAATAGGGACAACCATAGATGATGCGGTTGGTGAAGCATTTGATAAGATTGCCAAACATTATGATCTCGGATATCCCGGCGGACCTGCTATTGAAAAACTTGCAAAAGAGGGTGACAAAAATGCCTTTAACTTTCCTATTTCAAACCTTTATAAATCAAAAAGAAAATATGATGTAAGTTATTCTGGTATTAAAACCGCTGTTATAAATTATCTTGAAAAGTACAAAAAAAAGGATAACTGGACAATAAATGATATTGCTGCATCTTTTCAAAAGAGAGCATTTGATATTCTTTTTAAAAAAGTTGAGTTAGCATCAAAGGATTATAATATAGAAAGAATAGTTGTTGCTGGTGGGGTTTCTGCAAATCAATATTTAAGAGAACTCTTTTCAAAGTTAAAAAATAAAAAGGTATATTTCCCAGAATTAAAATATGCAACAGATAATGGGGCAATGATTGCGGCTTTTGCATATCATAAATTTAAAAAAGATGGGGCATCCTCCTATGATATAGGTGTATATCCCCGTGTTCAGGGTTATAAAATTTCACTCGAAGAGGGATACAGGTGTCGCTAAATTGTATTGAAATAGAAAATGTTATTAAATATATCAAGATACCCTGTATTATTACTAATTTTTCACAACTTGATGAGTTCTCTCTGGTGATTAATACAACTTTTAATAATATCTCTCAAAAAATTCTTGTAAGTGTGAGAGATAATTTCAATAGAATAACTACTATTCCAGAAAAAGAAAATATAGAGACAAAAGATTTGAGATTTTCTCAATTTCTAAATGCTAATATAAGATATTATGTTATTAAGAATGTCTATCAGATAAATTATTCAAGAATAGTTATTTTTGAAATAGAAAATGATTCTCTTAAATTAAAATTTATTGCAAGGCTATGGGGAGTTGCTGGCAATATCTTGCTTTTAGATAATAATAACATAATACTTGAATGCCTTAAAAGATATCCAAAAAGAAACGAATGGGTTAATAATAAATTTATCTTTCCAGATAAAAATCCAGATTTAAATTATTCAATACGAGAAATTTTTAAAAATAATGAGAGCAATATAGATAATGATAAAGTATATTTTTATTACAAAGATGTTATTTTAAATCAGAATTTTTTCATTCTCAAAAATAATTTACTCACAATTTTAAAGAAAGATATTGAGAAAATAAAGAATGAAATAACAAATATACAAAAAATCTCAAATGAGGATGAAGAAAAATATTTAAAGATAGGAGAATTAATAAAATCCTTTTCATATCAAATTAAGCAGGGTGAAAAAAAAGTAAAACTTTTTGACTATGAGAGAGAAAAAGAGATAGAAATAGAATTGGATCCAGATTTAAGCCCGATCGATAATGCAAAGAAATATTTTAATAAATATAAAAAGATAAAAGATACCAAAATTCAGAATGCTGAAAGACTCTCTTTACTTAATAAAAGACTCGAATATCTTGAAAATAACCATAAAGAAGTAGAAAATTTAACAAAAGATAATATAAAGAAACTATTAGAAAAAAAAGAAAAGATAATAAAAAAAATAAATAAAAAAGAAAATAATGAGAAAACGATTGGAAGAGAATTTATTCTCTCTGATTCATATAAGGCAATTGTATCAAAAAATGCAAAAGAAGCAGCCGAGATTCTTAGTAAAGTAGCAAAAGGGAATGATTACTGGTTTCATATAAGAGATTATTCTGGAAGTCATGTAATTGTTAAATATATAAAAAATAAGGAATTAACACAGAAGGCAAAACTTGAGGCAGCACATTTAGCTTTTTATTATAGTAAAGCAAAGGGAGATGAGGGGGATATCTATTTTACACAGGTAAAATATCTTCATAAACCAAACTCTAAAACTCCCGGACTTGTTATACCTATTAAAGAAAAAAATATAAAATTAAAATTTGATAAAAAAATAATTGAAAATATATTTTTAAATAATGAGAGAATATAACATTGAAATTATAAATACCTTTTTAAATCAAAAGATAGTAATTCTACCGCTTCTTTAATTTTATTTTTATTTAATGATTTAAAATATTTATGTATTGGTTTATCAACTTTTCTTTCTCCTTCTAAAAATGTAAAAATATTCAAATTCACTTCTGGGAAATAAGACATTAAAGTATGAGTTGGGTAACTACCATAAGTTTTTTTATTTAATTTTGAGTAATCCCCGCCTAATTGACTTTCCAGTTGAAATAAATAACAATTAATTTCTGGATATGATGTTTTTAATAAACTAAAATCAACAAGAATTCTCTTTAACATAGCATTTTCAGTATAAGCTTTGCATTCTATACCTAAAACAAATTTATTATCAACAAAAACTTGTTTATCAACACTTAAACTATAATAATATTTTTTTATATTGTTAAGAATATAATTTTTAATCTCTATATCTTTTATATTTTCTACATAAATTCTCTGAATTGGGATTTTATGTTTTTTTGAATTAATTTCTAATCTTTTAGCATCTCCTTTAATATTATCCCATGCCAATTTTATTATCTCTTCAGTCATATATTCTTGTAACCACCCTTTAATACTCCTTATAATTCCACCATAAGATCTATTTTTATCCTCTCTAGCTTTTTTATCTACTACCTTTACAATGGATTCATAAGTTTTTATAATTTCTTCTATTTTATTTTCATTCATTTGCAAATAATCCCAGTTCTTCTTTTAATTTGTTAAGCCTTGCAATAGCTTTATTACAATAATCTTTTGAAATATCTATTCCAATATATCTTCTTCCTAATTTTTTAGCAACATAAGTAGTAGTTCCAACACCATTGAATGGATCCAATACTACATCATTTTTATAAGAAAATAGTTTTAATGCTTTTTCTACTAATTTTTCCGGAAACATTGCTGGATGTCCGTATTCTTTCATATCTCTTTCTGGTGCAATAGACCATTTTGCAATCACAGATTGTTTAAACTCCTCTGCTGATATATCAATGTTATTAAAATCCCCTTCTTTTTTAAGTGTTCCTTTACAAAAAACTTCAATAAATTCCCATGTATATTTTAAATAAGGATTACTTGGACTTTTCCAACTTCCCCATGCAGTATATTTACAATTATAATTATTTTTTTCCCATATAATTTCTCCTTTCCATATCATTTTATTAGATATAAAAAAGTTACTAATTATATGATGTGTAGGAATATAATCACTGAATAAAGGTTGAATATTTATTAAAATTCTTCCACCATATTTTAATATTCTTATACATTCTGATAATATTTTAAATAAATTATTAAAATAGTCCTCCCAGTAATGATCATCCTGATTTTGATTATATTCTAAGCCAAAATTATAAGGTGGTGAAGTAAATATAATGTCAATACAATTGTCTGGCAATTTTTTTAATTCTTCATAACTATCATTACATATAATTTTATTAATATATTCTTTGGGTAATTCATTATTTATTTTATTAAAATTTGAATCCTTAGCATAATAATACTGCCCTCTCTTTTCTTCTTTTAAGATTCTATCCTTAACTTTTCTTTCTTTATTATAATCAACATAATTTCTTTTTGTTCCATTTAATCCATAACTTTTTATATTTTCAATAGAAGAAATTATATCATAAAAAATATTTTTTGTATCACAATAAAATATAATATTTTCAATTTTATTTTTTAATTCGACTAAATCGATCTCTTTAAGTAATACAATTAAACGATTCGCATCAATCTCCAATTGGATTTCTTCTTTTTTAAAATATTGATTAAGAATTTTAATGGCATTTATGTCATTATTTGTTAAATTTTTATCAGAAGATAAAATTATTTCTTTATAGTTTATATTGTTATACATTGACTTTCTCTGTAATTTTATTTTATAAAGATAATATCATGTTTTTTAAAAAAAATCGAGAAATTTTTTTAATCTAAAAACAGAGATTATTCATTTATTTTATTTAAAGACTCTCTTAAAATTTTTATATCCGGCGATATTTTTGTCCATATTTCAAAAGCCTTTGCCCCTTGATATAATAGCATATCTTTACCATCAATAAAATTTTTTGTATTTAACCCTTTTGAATAGTATTTAAGATCAAAATAGATACAAGTTTCATTTACTTCATTTATTAAATTTTCAAACTCAATAGAAGTTGTATTTATAATAAAGTCGAATTTATCTATACTGTTCAAATAATTTTCAAATTCTAATAAATCAATATTAAATTTTTTAGCAATATCCTTTGCCTTTTCAATACTTCTGTTTGTTATAGTAATATTATTTATCCCATATTGTTGAAGTCCATATATTACCCCATTTGTAGCACCACCAGCACCAATAATAAGTGTATTGTTTTTTTTATTAACTTTTTTATTTTCAAGAGTCTTTAAAACCCCATACCAGTCAGTATTATGCCCAATCCATTTTTTATCTATTATCTCAATTGTATTTACAGAATTAATTTTTGCTGCTTCATTCTTTATATCATCAAGATATTTAAGAATGTCTATTTTATAAGGTATTGTAACATTTATGCCTTTGATATTCAATTTTTTCATTGCTTTTATGACAAGATCAAAATCATCTTTTTCTATATTGATGGCAATATAAACAGCATTAATTTTATAATGGCTAAAACATTCATTTTGAAAAATAGGGGATAATGAGTGAGAAACTGGATTTCCTATTAATAAATATAAATCTGATTTTGCTGTGATCATATCTATCTTTTCATCATATCAAGATATGCCTGTAAATCTTCTGGCAAAACACCATTCTCCATATACTTATGATATTTAGCCTCAAGAGATCTATATTCTCTATTTCTTATATTATTAAATTTATTATCAAGTTCTGTAAAGAGAGGAAGTTTTGCAAGATTTTCTCTTATCTCTTTTGGAAATGGGATATATCTATAAAACATCTGTCTTACAACTCTATTTAGTTTTGGAACACCTTTACTTTCATACTCTATCCATTCAAAGTAATCATAAGCAAATCTATCTCTATCCATCTTTATTCTTGCAAATATTGATTTGATAATCTCTTTTACTTCTAATGATAAGTCTTTATATTTTTCATAATACTGCATATAGTCATAATAATTTCCAACAAGTCCACCCTCAACCGGATCCATCCAGTTACCACCAGCAATTGTTTTATTTAACTCCCATCTAAAATGAGCACAAGCAGTTATTAATGATCTATTTAAATCACCATTAAATATTATTGGCACAATAAATCTTCCTTTTGAACTCCTTATATTGTTTACAAGGTCCTGCCACATCTGAACCCTTACACCAGAATTTGGTACTAATATAAAATATGGTTTTATCTCTTTCATTATTAATTCTGATTTACCGGTTATCTTCCATGTTAATTCTCTAAAGAATAGAGTATAATCTAATGAGTTTATTTTATAAATAAATGTTTCTAATTTTTTAGGGGAATTAAATATTTTTGATAATGATCCTTTAAATGACTGCTCAATTAAATACGGTATATATGCTCTTGGATTATCTGATGTAATTCTTAATGCACTCTTTACCATATTCATTATTTCAAACTCTGTTCTTCCAATGGGAGTATCTTCTATTACCTTTTCATTTTTTGAAAATACTTTTTTAATTAGTTTTTGAAAGATTTCTCCAGTCTCTGTCAAACTTGGGGACTCTTTTCCTTCATATATTAATTTTAAATAATCAAATAAAGATATAATTGGATAGTTCAAATTTTGAGGCCTCATCAAAAGAGACAAAGAGTTATAAAGAAATTCTATCTGTTCATCCTGAACTTTTTTTTCATCGATAAATCCATAATATAAAAACATTTTTACTGGATCTGGGATATCTGTATGATGTTCCATTATTTTTAAAAATATATTAAGATATAATTCAAAAAAGTCCTCATGCAATTTCCTTATTATCTGTCTTGATGTCTTGTCAGTAGGATCTTCCATATTGATATTTTTCATATCGTTTATATTTTTTAAAATAGCCTCTTTTTTTTCATCGGAGAGGGTAGAAAAATTCAATATTATCTTGGTAGAATCCTTAAACATTTTCTTATATTTTTCTTCTCTATTAACATTCTGGACAGGTGTTTGTATTGTATTATTAGAAATAGACTTGGATAATTTATCATATTTTTGAAACACTTCTATGTGCTCTTTACCAGATAATTGTTTATAATTATTATCTATATTTCTACAAATTGTTACAATGGTTCTTGCTATATTTTCTCCTAAGTCTTCATTCATTTTTATCTTATCTGCTATTTTTACAAGATTATTAAATGGAGAATCCTCTTTATTAAAAAATATGTTTAACTTTTCCTCTAATTTTGTAGAAAAATATTCAATTTCTTTATTTATCTCATTTATAACATTGGAAAGTTCATGATATATATATGAAAATATTTCAATATTTGCATTAATAAGAGAGATAAAAGCATCTGGTTTTGATTTTAATAAATTATGATAAAATTCTAGTTTTTTTATACCAAATTTAGCTGCTGGATCATATTTAGGATCACCATAAGTTACTCCTAAAATAGTAGAATAATCATCTGTTAAAAAACTTGGCTCAAATTTAGGTGGTATTACTCCACCGTTTGTTAAAAATCTTTGATATTTACTATTATTTTTATTTTGAATTATAAAATCATAAATAATCTCGAAATTATCGCTGAATTTCTCTATTTCTGCCATCAATTTTACATACTTCTTTAAATTTAGAATTCCTTTTATAGCCATATCCTTCATTGTCAATAAGATATTCATCGCAATAGGAATATTTACTTTAAAAAATTTAATAAAATCATTTGATGGAATAATATACTTTGTAACAATACAATCTTCAAGAGCAACAAAAGAATTTTTGTGATCCTGGTTATTAATAAGATTCTCAATGCCAAAAATTGCTGGCGGATTTATCACAGCGATTCTTTTACTTTTATTAAGAATCTCTTTTTCAGACAGACCAGCAATATTATCACTATATCTTTTTACTTCTATTAATCCTTCATTTAATAAATTTATCTCTTTTTGAGAGCTACCCTGAATTATAATAACACTTCCTTTTGGGTAATTCTTTTTTTCAGAAGTAAATCCTTCAGCCAATTTTATATCCTTGTATAAAAAATTTTATTTTTATTTTATATAATACCATTATTTTATAATTATCGTAAAGTAGTTTTTAATAAATTAATTTATAATAAAATTTTTTAAAAATAAATATTTAGAAAAATATAAAATTCTACTTGCAAAAAGTCTTTTTTTTTAATAAAAATAAAAAAATTATTCATATAATTATTCAATGAGGAGAGTTATGTTTATTAAAGATATGTTTAAAAAAGATAAAACTGTCATTTCAGTAGAAGTTTTTCCACCAAAAAGAGATGATGATGTTGAAAAACTTTATCAAACAATAGAGGAACTAAAAGTTATTAAGCCAGATTTTGTATCTGTCACTTATGGTGCTGGCGGGAGTACCAGAGATAAAACAGTTGATATTGCTTCAAAAATAAAGAATAAAATTGGAATTGAAGTTATGGCTCATCTTACCTGCGTTAATTCTACAAAAGAAGAGATTGGCAATGTTATTACTCAACTAAAAAATAACAATATTCAAAATATACTTGCATTAAGAGGGGATCCCCCTCAGGGGCAGACCAATTTCACAAAGACCATAGGAGGTTTTGGACACGCAAATGAGCTTGTTGCATATATAAGAAGTAGAAATGAAGAATGGAGCATAGGAGTCGCAGGTTATCCCGAAGGCCATATAGAGTCCCCCTCGTTGGAAGAGGATATAAAGAATCTAAAAAGAAAAGTTGATAGTGGAGCTGACTTTATAGTTTCTCAACTTTACTATGATAATAATGATTTTTTTAAATTTTTAGATTTAACAAGAAAGGCTGGTATTAATGTTCCTATTATACCCGGTATTTTCCCTATATTAAATTTTAATACCATAAAAAAGATCACCTCTCTTTGTGGGGCCAAGATACCAAAAAATTTATTAGAAAAGCTTGAAAAATATCAGGATAACTCAGAGGAGACAGAAAAAATAGGAATTGAATATGCAATAAATCAAACATTAGAACTGATAGAAAATAAAATTGAGGGGATTCATTTTTATTCTATGAATAAGAGTAAGGCAACAATAACTATCTATAATTCAATAAAAGATAAAATAAAAAGAATTTAATTTTTTTTAGTTGATAAAAATAATAAATTTTATATAATACTGACAGGAGGATTTTTATGAATTATGATACAAAAAATATTAGAAATGTCGCAATAGTAGGACATGGTTATTCTGGAAAAACAACTTTAAATGAGGCAATGCTTTTTACTGCTCATGTAATTCCAGAAATGGGTAGAGTAGACGAAGGGAAAAGTGTAAGTGATTATACTGATCAAGAGATTGAGAAAAAGTTTTCTATTCATTCTTCTATCTCCCATCTTGAATGGAATAATACAATGATTAATATTATTGATACTCCTGGTTCACCAGACTTTACAGGTAAAGTTATTGCTGCACTGAATGCCTGCGATTCTGCTATCTTTGTTTTAAATGCAGAAGCTGGAGTAGAAATCGAAACAGTAAAGATATGGAGAAAGTGTAATTTGCCGAGACTTGTATTTATAAATAAAATGGATAAAGAAAATGCTGATTATGAAAGATGTCTTGCAAATCTTAAAGAAAATTTTAAAAATGTAACTTTTGTTCCTCTTTCTATTCCAATTGGGAAAGGCAAAGAATTTAAAGGGATAGTGGATTTAATAGATAGAGAGGCAAGATATGCTGAAAATAATGGCAGAACAATTAGAAAAGAGAGGGCTCCTGCAAATATAACGGGTCTTGAAGAGCATTTTAAGGAGATGGTGGAAGTTGCGGTTGAAACAGAAGAAGAACTTATGAATAAATATTTTGAAGGGGTTGAGTTAACTCATGAAGAGATAGTAAGAGGATTAAAAAAGGCAATAGTAACAGGTAAAATAGTTCCTGTTTTAGCCGGAGATTCTATAATAAATTCTGGGACAATTGCTTTACTCGATTGTATTGTTAATTATATGCCATCTCCAGCAGATGTGGATGTTCTTGTTGGAAAAGATCAAAATGGGAATGAGGTTATTGTAGAGCATGACTCAAATCAACCATTGGCATTATTTGTATTTAAAACTACAATAGATCAATTTTCTGGTAAAATCTCATACTTCAGAGTAAGAAGAGGTATTGTTTCACACGATACAGACTTATTTAATCCAAGCAGAAATACAAAAGAAAAATGCGGTAAATTATATAAAGTCATAGGGAAAAATTTAAAAGAGGTCAATACTCTAAATTGTGGTGAAATCGGGGCTTTTACAAAACTCACGTCTGTTTATACAAATGATACACTCTGTGATCCTAAAAATATTGTTATTTTGCCTTCAATGGAATTACCTCAGCCTATTTTTTCACAGGCAATCACAACCCCAAATAAAAATGATGAGGAAAAACTCATAGCATTATTACAGAAGGTAAGTGAAGAGGATCCAACATTTAGAGTAGAGTATAACCCTGAAACAAAAGAAAATGTGATAAGTGGAATGGGAGAAACTCAAATAAAATTAATATTAGAAAAAATCAAGGCTAAAAATAAAATTGAGACACTTTTAAAAGAACCAAAGATAGCTTATAGAGAGACAATAAGAAAAAAAGCAAATGCTGAATATACTCACAAAAAACAGTCTGGTGGACATGGACAGTATGCTAAGGTTGTGATTGAGATATGGCCACTTGAGCCAGGTAAAAACTATGAATTTGTTAATGCTATTGTTGGGGGGGTAATTAGTAAGGGTTACATACCAGGATGTGAAAAGGGTTTTCACGAAGCAATGGAGAGTGGAGTTTTAGCTGGCTATAAAGTTGTTGATGTAGGGATAAAATTATATGATGGTAAAGAACATGAGGTTGATTCTTCTGAACTTTCTTTTAAGATAGCATCAAGAAACGCATTTAAAGAGGCAATGAAACAGGCAAATCCAGTCTTATTAGAGCCAGTAATGGAGTTGTCTGTATATGTTGACCAGAAATATGTAGGCGATATTCTATCAGATCTATCATCAAAAAGGGGAAGAGTATTAGGCCAGGAATCTTTAGGTGGAATTGAGGTTATTAAAGCATTGGTTCCACAAAAAGAGTTATTAAGATATTCAGTAGATTTAAAATCCATAACCTCTGGAACTGGAAGTTTTGAGGTAAAATTTGATAGCTATCAACAACTTACCGGTAAGCTAGCCGATGATGTTATTGCTATGGCTAAAAAAGAGAGAGTAGAAGCAGAAGAATAAAAAGCTAATCTCAAAGGCTATCTTTTTAGAGGATAGCCTTTATGCTTATAAAATGTGAAATAACCTCAATTTATTAAATAAAATATTAATTTTTAATAGTAAAAGGGTCGAAAATTTTTAAAAAATAAAAAGGACTATCATTTGATTAAGACAAAATCTCTTACAGAAAATGAAAAACTACATTTAAAGAATAATGGAGAACTTTCTTTATTTTTTGTAGGGGTTGGATCAGCTTTCTCAAAAATAAATAATCAGACAAATTTATTAATTATAAAAGGGGATTCCCATATTTTAATTGATTGTGGCACAACCTGCCCTAAAGCCATGTGGGAATATGGATGTCCTGTCATAGATATTGAGAATATTTTTATTACTCATTCACATGCTGATCATATAGGAGGAATGGAAGAAGTAGCATTGATGAGTAGATACTTTACTCGAAAAAAGCCAAATCTTATTTTAATAGAAGAGTATAAAGATGCTTTATGGAACTACTCATTGAAAGGTGGTATTTCATTTAATGAATCTCATAATGGTGAAAATCTAAAAATGGAAGATATTTTTAATATAAAAATCCCTACTTTAATAAATGAGTTACCTTATAAAATATGGGAGATAAATATAGATAAGATAAATTTAAAAATTTTTAGAACAAAACATATTCCAGATTCAGAAGAGGATAGAGAAAAATGTTTTTTTTCTTATGGAACAGTCATAAATGAAAAGGTTCTTTTTACATCTGACACAAGGTTTGATAAAGAGTTGATTTTTTATCTTCTTGAGAAATATAAAGAGATAAAAATTATTTTTCATGATTGTCAGCTTTTTAAAGGGGGAGTTCATGCCTCTTATAGTGAACTTTTAACTTTACCAGAAAATATAAGAAAAATGACATATCTTGTCCATTATGGAGACAATTATAAATCAACTATTCCAGAAAATGATGGTTTTTTAGGATTTGCAAAACAGGGGATATATTACATAGTAGAATAATTATTGTTGTGATATACCAACGATTTTATAATTTTTATCTTTTAAGTCAAATACAAATATAAAATTTTCTTTTTCTGGATTTGAAGGGAGAATCTCATTAATAAAAAATTTCACAATAAATGCTCTATAGTTGGAAAATGTTATTAAAGAATTTCCAAAAGATGATCCTATTTCTATCTCTTTTATTGAGTTTGTATCAATAATATCAGATATAGATAGATCTGAATATTGAGATCCAAAAAGAGTAAAATTTGATTTTATATTATCTTTTGTTAAAACAACTTTAAATTCTTCAAACTATACCTCTTCATTAAAAAAAAAAGAGGCACTCTCGTAATCTTTCTTTATCACAAGATCAATAAAACCAGTTAAAATCTTTTCTGGGGTATCATATTTTTCTATTTTAGATTGAGTATTATCTTTATCATCAATATCTGCAAATGAGCCAAATATTTTATTAAAAAGGTATCTATTATTTTCTTTAATAACCCCCAATTTTACATACCCATTTTCAGAAGGGAAAATAAAAAAATCTTTTTCTTCTTTTATTATCTTTATATTCACTATAAAGGAATTTTCATCTACCTTTTCTATTTTTAGAGAATCAAATTTATATTTTTTGTTATACTTTGCATTAAAAAATCCTTCAAAAGACTCTTTAATTTCATATTTGGCTATATAAATATCGACAGACTCTATTAATACCTCATCTGTAAATAAATTGGAGATATTAAAAGAGTCATAACTATTTATATATTTAAAAAAAATTTCTACTAATTCGTTAATAGCATCTTCATCAGAAATAGAAGATTTTTCTTTATTTAAAGAATCACTATTTTTTTTTTCCTCTTGTTCTTTTGTTTTATTTAAAGTTTTATCTTTATCTTGTTCTTCTTCAAATATTTTATCCCACTGAATCTGAATAACCTTAGGAGGAATTTCTAATTCCCCTTTTGCATATTTATCAACATTTTTTTCAATCTTAAAAGCATCGTTAAGATATGCTTTTGCCAGATCTGTTTTGCCCAATGCCTCATATTTTTTCCCTACTTCATAATAGGAGATTGCGAGAAGTATCCTATCTCTGTCAGTCAAATTTTTATACAATTTTTCATCAATACCATTAAAAAATGTAGTAAACAAAAATAAGCAAAAAATAATAAATACTATTTTTTTATTCATAAAGCCCCCTTTTTAATTTTTTTATATAATAAAACATTATAATAAAAAAATCAATTATTATTTTAAAGATATTAAAAATTTTTCTTATCTGTAAATAAATTTTGCATGGATATTTAATATTACGTTAAATTTTTACTCACTTATGGGTCTTGTCGTACTTCCAACATTATCTTTTTTATTTGTCAAATTTAACTGGTTGGCCTGTTGCCTCTATAACAGAAAGCCATAACTCACTCTCTGGATCAAGAACTTTTCTTCTTGATGTTGCAATTTCAATAGGCAAATGAATAAATTCTCCATTATAATATCCGATTACTATCATGGTCTTACCAGCCATTCCAGCATGCACAGCCTTTTGTGCTAATTGAATACAAAAAATAGAATCATTAGGAGTTGGCTCAGTTGATCTTATGATATAACTCGGATCAATATATTTTATGGAACAGGGTATACCTTCTTTGTCAAGATATTCTTTAATCTTTTCTTTTAAGAATAATCCAATATCATTTAACTTTTCGTTTCCAGATGCATCATATTTTTTTTCTTTATTCTCAAAAAAATTCTGTCCTGCGCCCTCAGCAACAAGAATAACTGCATGATGTGACTTTTCCAATCTCTTTTTCAATGCTTCTAAAAAGCCATTTTTACCATAAAGTTCAAATGGGAGTTCTGGTATAAGGCAGAAGTTTACATCATTTGAGGCTATAGTAGCATTTGCTGCAATAAAACCAGAACTTCTTCCCATTACCTTAACAATCCCAATGCCATTGTATGCGCCTTTTGCTTCAACATGAGCAGCATCTATTGCATCACATGCTTTACTAAAAGCCGTTTCAGATCCAAAAGATTTATCAATATATAAAATATCATTATCTATTGTTTTTGGAACCCCTATAACAGAAATTTTAAGATTTCTTTTTTCTATCTCTTTTGCAATTTCTAATGCTCCTTTTAATGTACCATCTCCACCAATTGTATAGAGTATATTTACCTTTAATTTTACCAGTTTATCCACAATATCCCCAATATCTTGAGGACCTCTTGAACTTCCAAGCATGGTTCCACCGATCTTATGAATATTCTCTACAACATCAGGGGTTAAATTTATAATTTCATGATCATATTTATCTATAAAACCCTCATATCCATATTTAATACCATAAGTAATTCTATTATGATATCTGTAATAATTCATATAAACAATTGCTCTTATTACAGAATTTAAACCAGGGCATAACCCACCACAGGTTACTATGGCAGAAATTGTCTCACCCGGTTTAAAAAATATTTTTTCTCTTGGACCTG
The DNA here is from genome assembly GCA_035406685.1 of Spirochaetota bacterium. Taxonomy (GTDB): domain Bacteria; phylum Spirochaetota; class GWE2-31-10; order GWE2-31-10; family MWDO01; genus DAONLM01. Next base: position 518 of record DAONLM010000052.1, on the reverse strand, counting down.
CCTTTTCAAAAGAGGGGATTGGTATACCCTTTTTATTCCATTCTTCCAGTTCTTTTTTAGAATTTATAACAAGAATTCTCTCTTCATCTGAAACAAAATTGGCAATATTATCCCCTTCTACTGTGGATAATGCTATAGGAGAATCATATTTACATTTTCCCAATGATTTAACATTTAAATCAAAATTTAATAAATCTTCATAATTTTCATTTCCGGCCATTTTAAAACCCCCTTTTTATTTAAAAATTTATTTAAAAAGTTAACGGCTTATTTTTTGCATATTATTCAATTTATTGTTAATAATAAGTTCTTATAATAAAAAATGATAACAAACCTTATAAAAATTGTCAATTTTTTTATTTAAAATTATCTATACTAACAAAATTTTAATTTGTAAGTTATTGACCTCTATATGAAAAATAGTTTAACATCATGATAAGTATAGATCAGGTCTGTCCCCTGTTTTAATTTTAATTATAAAAAAATTATAAGTCTGTCCCTCTTTTGATCATAAAAAA
>DAONLM010000051.1:0-15617 GCA_035406685.1 Spirochaetota bacterium | reverse complement strand
GATTACAGATTTTTGAAAAAGATCCATGCTGATCTTAATTTTTTCAGCATGGGTGTTTTACTGAGGAGAATTATCCTACTATTCTTAAAAGAATATAATAGAATTGGTATTACCGGGGTTGAGATGAAGTTTAGTGTAATAACATTAAGGTTATTCTTAAGACTAACAAAGATGAAAAAGTGGAATAAGAGTAGAGAATTATCCCACTTTGAAGGTAACACTACCCCATTCTACAAGGCAATCTACAACGATTGCTATCAGGTAGTAGGTTTTGAGACATATTACTGAAAAAATTTATTTTAAATTCTACCAAAAAGGAAATAAAATTATTACAATTTTTTCTCAAACAAAATTAACCATTAGGATAAATCTATCTTTGTAACTGCCTAAAAATAAAATTACACCCCAGCCTTTCTTTACTTAAATATTTTTTTTGACAAAGTAAAAAAAATTATATATATTTAACAAAACCAATCTTAAATCAATCGAGGAATATATTGAAAGTAAAAGTATTAATTTTAACAGGTTATGGTATAAATGCAGAAAAAGAGTTAAAATGGGGATTTGATATTGCTGGTGGTAATGCAGAAATTATTCATATTGAAGATATTATAAATAAAAAGAAGAAAATTTTTGATTATCAGATTCTTGCTTTCCCCGGCGGTTTTTCTTATGGTGATCATATAGCGAGTGGAAGAGTATTTGGGGCAAGAATAAAATATACCCTATTTGAAGAGATAAAAAGATTTATTGAGGACAAAAGATTAATAATTGGAATATGCAACGGTTTTCAAATAATAACAAAAATGGGACTTGTGCCGGACTGTGAGGATAACTTTGAACAGGAGGCAAGCTTAATCGAAAATGATTCCGGACACTTTGAAGATAGATGGGTATGGTTAAAAAAAGGTAATTCTAACTCCTTTTGGCTAAAGGATATTGACAGAATTTATGTCCCGGTAAGGCATGGAGAAGGTAAGTTTATTACCAAAGATGAAAATATATTAAATAAAATAATAAAAAATGGTCAGATAGCATTTCAGTATGTAAATCCCAATAAAGATACAGATGAGGTAGAATATCCTTTTAATCCAAATGGCTCTGTATTAAATATTGCTGGTATAACAAATAAGGAAGGAAATATACTTGGACTTATGCCACATCCGGAGGCATTTATATTTGAAGAGAATCATCCAAATTGGACAGAAGGTAAGAAAGAAAAATTTTTAGGTCTTAAAATACTAAAAAATGGCATTGACTATTTTAAATAATCTTTATTTATAATTTAAATAATCACTCATAGATAAAAACGGTATTCCACTGGTTATCTTGCCTTGAATTAAATCAAGAGCACGACTGATAATTTTTTTTGATATCTTTGAAACATCTTCATTATTTTCAATGATAATTCTTCCACCAGCATTTGAAGGATGACCACCAGCTGTTCCCATATTACCTACTATTTTTTTTAATATAATACCAGCATTAATTTTTTTCTTTTGGGATCTAAAAGAGATCTGAATTGTATCTTTATACTTACCCATCACAAGGACCAAATACGCTTTATCAAATCTTATGAGAAAATCGGCTATTTCACCTATATAATCGGGATTTTCAATCTCACCAAGACTTGAAATTAAAAAATCGTCATAAATTACACTATTTTCCATACCTTTATTGATATGAAGATAGTAATCAAATGGTAATTTTGGATTCTCAATAGCAAAAAGTTTTTCTCTATTAAGATATTTTGATAATTCTTCCATATAATCAAAATCTATCTTATAGGCAGTTCTTCCTTCCCCAACAACATCACACTGAATACCATAATATAAGGCTGTTGCCACATTAATAGTGGGCTTTAAATTATAATGTTTATAAAAACTATATATAATCGTACAAGTTGAGCCATATTTTAGTCTTATATCTGCGTATTTTATATTGTCAATTTTTTTCTGAATTGGATGATGATCAAAAACCATTAATGGTGTATTATTATTTTTTAAAGGATTGTTCCCCGAGCCTGGCTGAGTATCCATTAAAATTATTGGTAAATCTGGCAATTCCTCATTGTCTTTTAGATTTATAATAGGTATATCAAGAAGATTTATCATCATCTTGTTTTCTGCTCTACCTATTATACCACTAAAATATATATTTGACTTTTTATTAAATTCTTTTTTTAATAAATAGTATAAGCCATAAGCACTTCCCAGAGCATCTGGATCTGGATTATAATGAGGAATTATAACAAATTCAGAATATTCTGAAATAGTATTTTCAAAAGATTCTAAAAAATTTTGTTCATCAACTATCATAATTTTAAAAAGGAAATTTTATATAGCCAATTTTTTATTTTTTGTCAAACAAAATACAATAAAAAGAAAATATGAATGTGATTTTATTTATAAGCAATTTTTTTAATTTTTTTTCTAAAAGTTGTAAAGGATTTTCTCAAAAATTTTGTGATTAATAATTAGAAAACAATTTTATTTCAAGGAGAAGATTGTATGATAAAATATGATTTTGTTCTTAACAAACTTTTATTAGATAAAATTAAAAATTTAGCAAAAAAGAGATCTGCCTCACTTTCTTTCTTAATGAGGGAGATCTTTGAAAAGATTGTCCCTATTATTGAAAAAAAACATATCAAAGAAAAAAGAAGAGAGAAAGACTACCCAATAGTCTGTGCCACACACAAAGTAAGGGTATATATTCCAAAAAAATTGTATAACCAATTAAAGATAATTCACAGCAACCTGAATACATTCAGTATGGCGGTGTTAGTAAGAGAGATACTGGAGGAGTATTTTATTGGAATTGAGACATTTGGAGAAGAAGAGTTTGAAAATAAAATTGAGAGGCTAAAGAAGAAACTTGATGAATTAAAAGTAAAGAAGGCTGTTATTTTGAAGAAGAAAGAAGGCGGGAAGGTTGCGCCGCCTGATATCCCACGCGAGCCTCATCCCGACCAGTACTTCCTGCTTACTTTTGATTCAAAATTTAGGCTGTTAGAAATAAAATTCTTGTAAAAATTAGTATTTTGTCTAAATTTTATTATTTTTCTCATTCTTACCCAAAACTAACCTCAGGATAAATCTATCCTTTTTGTTGTCTAAAAATAAAATAAGCCCCAAAAGTCCTTTATACATAATTATTTAAGTAGAGATTTATTACATTTTTCAGATTTTTAAGTTATAAAAATTTTAAATTTTATAAATAAAAATTGACATTTTTTATTTTATGGGGTATAATTATTATTATGAAATATGTTTTCAGAAAATATAATTTTATTATTTTTTTACTTTTATTTCTACTCGGATGTGCAACCAATGAAAAAGAAGAAGAAAAACCTATTGTAATAGAGAAAATAGAATTATTCCCATCTATAAATAGAACTCCAAGAATGAATTTTTTTCAAACAGATATAGAAATAGTTGCAAAAATGAGTGCTGACAATTTGAATCAGGATATCTTTTATGAATGGTTTATAGAAGAGATAAAACTCGATATCCAATCTAATTTAGATAATATTTATAAAGAGAAAGATAAGATAAAATATAAAGAAAATATAAAAGATTTATCAAACGATACTGCTGAAGATTCTACTAATGATAAAGAAAGTCGTGAAATCCTTGAAAAAATATCATCACTACAAAAAGAAAAAAAGAAGATTAACTATTACCTCTATACCTCTAAAAATCCATTAAATTGTATGATTTCTATATTTGAGCCAGGTTATTATAAAATTACTTTAAGAGCTACCAATACAAAAGAGGTAAAAGAAAAATCACTCATATTAAAAGTAGGAGAACCAGAACTACCAGAGTTATTTTTAAAATTAAATATTCCAGATATCAATACTTATTTTGATAATTCGAATGATAATGATAATACAAATGATAAAAATATAAGCAAACTTAAAGGTAAAATATTTGTAAAATTTGAGAGTTTATTTGATAAAGAAAATAAAAAAGATTTTATTAAAATAGAAGGTGAAAATTTTATCAATGGTTGGTATAATACCAAAATAAAAGTAAATCCTTTCTATTCTTTTAAGATAACAGCTGGTACTCATATTGTGGAAGGAGATGACAATATTCTATATATAGCCTCATTGAATAAAATAGCATTGCCAGCAGGGTATGATAACATATATTTTGATTTTTTAGATAAAAAAGCAAATAGTGTTTTAACCTCTCCCATTACATTAAAAAATTTTGACAAAAATAATATCTTTACAATATACAAAAAAGGCACAAAAAAATGGAAAGAGGGTGATATTTTTTTAACATATCTTATGTGGGGATTTAATAATGAGAAAAAAGAGGAATTTATAATATTTGAAAATATGTTAAATGAAGCAAATAAGTCAATCACAACTTATCTTGATAATAAATTTCTTGTAAAAGTATATATTGGCTCAATTGGCATAAGATCAAGGAATAATGATTTCTTTATATTCTTTTCTCCAGACGGACTCGATACAGATGAATTTGATACGAAAAAGACAAGAGATTTTCCGGGATTGCCGTTTGGTTATCTCATAGGAAAACTTGGTGAGAATGGTAAAGAATTCCCTGTTGGTTCTGGATATTCGTATTTATCACCTAATAATATACCTATTTTCTATCTTGATCAATTTGGAAAATATGCAGAATTAAAAGAGAATGGAAAGAATTCTACTATCAATAAATAATTTTATATAGATATTTCTTTTTATTCCGATAAAAAATAAGATGAATTCATTAGGTAAGAAAGAGGTGATTATTATGAAAATTAATTTTATATTCTTTTTTATACTTTTAAATATTTTTTACTCTTTTTCAAATAATCTTGATGTTATAGGAACAACTCTGGTAATAATCGATGAAGAAGAAAATAATATTTTAATTAATGGTAATATTACCCCTTTTAGTGAGGGGATCTTTGCTGCTTTATGGGATAAAGAGTATCTCTTTTTTGATTCTAAAATAGCAGAACCATTAAAATTGGTTTACAATCAGTTAGATATAAAACCTTTTTTAATGGAGACAAGAAATGCTGGCGCTGACACCCTACTCTTAATTAAAATAAACTACGATGTTAATAGTAAAGGGAGTAAGATCGTTTTAAAATTAAATGAAGTTTATTTTAATCTATATTCTTTAGTTGAAATGAAATCGCTAAAAGTAGGTAAAAAGAAGCTTAATATAAATACAACATTAACATTAGAAGAAAAGAATAAATTTTTAAAACAGGTAGGATATGATGTCTTATTCGATATCTATGATAACTAAGAGAGAGTTTTAATGTATTCCATTGTTTATATTGGTAAAAAAGAGATAGAGTCTATTTTAATTAATAAAAAAGAGATTATCTCAAAAGCAAACCTCAATTTCTTAAGATTTAACACAATAGAAGAGGCAATAAATATCTTTTATACTGATAATATTGTTGTTGCTTTATTGATAGAAGAAGATATAGAAGGAGCAGAGGATTTTATCTCTCAATTAAAAAATGATGAGATCTTTAAATACTTACCAGTGATTGTTCTTACAGATCAAAAAACAAGGGATAAAATTTTAAAATTTTATAAATTGAATGTTGAAACAATAATAGAAAAAGATGCTGATATAGAAGAGATAATTTTAATCACAATAAATTTCGTTAAAAATAAGATAAAACTGGAAGAGGCTTTAAGAGAATTAAGGCTCTCTTATGAAAATAATATAAAAAAATCAATTCAGCTTGATATATTAAAAAAATTTATAGCAAATTCTGTATGGGAGAAAATAGAAAATTTAGCAAAAGGACAGATTTTATCAATACCAGAGGACGAAATAAATCTTTCTGTTCTTTTCGCAAGCATTGATGTATTTGATAATATCCAGTCAAATACAGAACCTTCAACAATTATAAAAATGTTAAATAGTGCCTTTATTGTTTCCACCCAGATAATATATCATAATGGTGGTGATATAGATAAGTTTATAGGGGATTCTTTTTTTGCAATATTTGATAAACCAGAAATGGCATTATTATCAGGAATATTAATAATTGAAGAATTGAAAAATCTTAATTCTTTAAGAGAGATAGCCAATGAGCCACCAATTGCTATAAAAATAGGAATTAATTATGGCAGAGTAATAAGAGGAAGTGTGGGCGGTTATACAAGAAGTGATCATACTCTAATAGGAGATACGATTAACACTGCTCAAAGATTAAAAAGTATTGCTCCTAATTATGGTATCATTACATCAAAAGAGTTTATTTCAAAACTAAAAATAAATTTAATTGATAAACTGGAATTTAAAAAATTTGAGCTAAAAGGTAAATCTAAAACAATTGAAGCAGTAAATATTTATGATTTTTATGAAAAAAATAGAGAAATAATTGATGAACTTTATAGATATTTTCCTCAAAATTAAATATAATCATCTGTTATAGAAAAATATATATTGTATTCAAGTCCATTTTCTGACTTAATCTCTAACATACCCTTTAATTTTTCTATCGCAAGGAGTTTTATTAAATAAAGCCCGGTTGTATTTATATTTTCAAGAGAAATTCCTTCTGGAAGGCCACTACCATTATCTTTATAGATTAAGGTAAAATTATTATTTTCTTTTTTTAAAGTTATTGTTATTATTTTTTCATCTTCTTTATTATTAAAAGCATATTTTATTGAATTGGTAAATAATTCTGTTATTATCAAACCACACGATATTGAAGTATCAGAATCAAAATTAACATCATCAATTGATAATTCTACTTTAATATCTTTTTGCATCTGAAAAAATGATAATAAAAAGTCTGTTAATTCTATAATATAGTCCTTAAAATTTATCTCAAAAAAATTTTCATCTTTATAGAGTTTTTCATGAATTAGAGCCATTGTCTTTATTCTAAATTGTGCATCCAGAAGAATACTCTTTAATATTGGATTATCACTAAATCTTAAAGGAAGCCTTAAAAGAGTCATAACAATCTGTAAATTGTTTTTTATTCTATGATGAATCTCAGCAAGAAGATTCTCTTTTAGTTTTAATGAAGAAATTAATTTTTTTTCTATCTCTTTTCTTGTTGTTATATCTCTTATTATAATTAAAAATGCATCATTTTTTTTCCATTTAGTAGGTATAGTTATTAACTCTCCTATACCTTTTTCATTATTTCCTATATTAATTTCTATCTCTTCTATAGAATATGAAGATATATTATCATAAGGGAATCTATATAAAATCTCTCCTTCTAACATATTCAAATATCTTTTAGCAATAGGATTCATATAATTAATTGAAAGAGATTTATCCACAATAATAATCCCTTCAATACTCTTTTCTATTATATTTACAAAACTCTCATTAGTGATCTCTAATATCTCTTCAAGTTTTTTTCTACTCGTTATATCTCTTACAATAAGTAATAATCCAATAATCTGTTTATTATTGTCTTTTATTACTGAACATGAAAAAGAAACTGGTATTTCTTCTTCATTTTTAGACAAAAATAGAGCCTCTTCATCTTTTATTATATAATCATGTTGCATCGCAAATTTTATCATTCTTATAAAATGTGTAAGAGACTTTTCAGAAATGAATAATAAAATAGTTTTATTTAACATCTCTTCTTCTCTATACTCTAAGAAATCAGATGCTGATTTATTAACTATTTTAATCTTAAAATCAGTATCTAAAATAAAAAGAGCATCACTCATTGTTAAAAGAATTGTCTCTATCGATTTTTTTAAATCTGGCATAAATAAATTATATTTTTTGATAATAATAGCTATTAAAATAAAAGTTATAGTAAAACAGGCTGTTGTCAAACCAGGGACTAAAATTTTTAAAAAGATTGGCAAAATAACATCTGTTAAAATTCCGACAATAATAGGTAAAAAAATAGCAAATAAAAAAATAAAATCTTTTATTCTTTTTCTTTTTAAAGCATAATATAAAGATAAAAAACCATTTAATAAACAAATTACAGTAACTAAAATTAAATAAATAGCATTAAAATATGGATTGGCTGGTTTTATATAAGAATATCCCCAGTAACTCTTTACAAGATCAGACATTACTAAATTCATCATATCAATAACATAAAGAGATACTATAGGAAGATAAAGCAATATATAATATAAAATCTTATTCTTTATCTTTTTATCTACAAAAGTAAGAATAAGATCAAAAGTTAATGGCAAAATAAATATCCAGATTTTTGCAATATTTGTCCAAACTAACGCTACCTGATAATCATTAGTGACTCTATAGTTAAATTCTGAAAATGACCAGATAAAAGATACAATAACCACAAGAAAAAATATTCGATTGAATTTACTCTTTAAATCAAGATTAAAAATATATAATAAAATAAAGATAGAAATAATGGAACTTATTAATGGAGGTAATGCCCAGATATTCATAAAAAATTTATTTATTTAAGGCTTTATCAACCGCCTTTATTAGTTCTTCTTCACTAAATGGTTTTAATAAATAAGCAATTGGCTCTGTCTGTTTGGATCTTTCCACAAATTTCTCGTTTGAAAATGCAGTTAAATATATTATAGGTATATTATATTTAAATTTTATGATTGCTGCTGTCTCTATGCCATCTATATATCCCTCTAATTTAATATCCATCAATACTAAATCCGGCTTTTCTTTTTCTATATCTATAAGGGCATTTTCCCCCTTGGCGAAAGAACCAATTATTGTGTGGCCAGCCCTTGAAAGAGAATTTTTAAGATCATCTAAAATTAAAGCATCATCTTCTACTATTATTATCTTTGCCATAGTTATATCTCTCTGTTTAAATAAAATATCTATGTTCTCTATAATAATAATACTATTTTAATAATAATACTATTTTAAAATTTTTGCAAATTTATCTTTGATAAATTTAATATTTTTTATTTATTTTTAGGCTTTATCTTTTTATTCTGTTGTAACTCTTCCTGAATATGATAAGGATCTTTTGCATCCATTATCTCCTTATCTATCTTTGATAATAGATTATTTGAGAGTATAACATATTTCTGATATTCCCTTTTTTGTTCGTTTGTGAACTCTTTTTCTTCGTAAGATTTAATTACACTATTAAAATATCCTCTGGCTTCATCATAATTCTTTAATTTATAATAATTAAACCCTATATTATAAATCAAACCAAGTACATCCTGTTCCGGAAACTTTGTTAAAGCCTCTTTTAATAGATCTATTGCCTGAAGATATTTTTCATTGCTTGTTAATTTCTGAGCCTCCATCATATATTTATCAAAATCCCATACCTCTTTTTCTTTCTTCTTATCAACAGTTTTACATCCTACTAATAATATAAAAATAGTTATATAAGAAATAGCTTTTAATTTCATTATTACTCTCCTCCTATGTTATTTTTACTCTCTTTATTTTTAGCATCCTTTGTCTTAACTTCCTCTTTATTAATTTTAATCTTAATAAATTCATTATACAAAAATAGAGAAAATCTATCGCCAATATCCTTTAATCTTATCCTTTCAGTTGGAAGTTCAGGAATAGATTTTGCGACAAATTTTTTACTATATTTTTTTTCTATTTTTAGATCCTTATTACTAATCTTAAAAAGAATATTCAATTCTGTTGGAATATTTTTTATTCTATTAAATTCTCCCTGATTATAGTGTAATATTATACACTCTATATTAATTTTATCTTTTTTGTTACCCTCATCCTCATTATTATCTTCGTTAATTTTTATATTTTCTGATTTGAATTTCTCTCTAAAACAAGAGATAAATATATCCTCAATCTCCTTCAATCTCTTTTCATAAAGATCTATCTCTTCAATTTTATAAATATAAAGATCTCTATTTCTATTTAAATCAGCGCTGTTATCCTCTTTTTTTCCAATAGAAACCACTATATCTTCTGTATTCTCATTTTCAGAAACATTCTTTGTATCAGATGTTGCATCAGTCTCTAAATTATTAAGTATTTTAAATCTTTTGTCATCTTTTTTTAATAAAATTTTACCATTTATTTTAGGATCTTTTGTATAGGCAAAAGATATGTTTATATTTTCTACACTTTTTAAAAGTTCTATTTTATCGTTACAGGAGAATAATAAAAATAAGGAGATTAAAATAAAAATTTGACATTTCATAATAATTTGATATTTATAATATTATAAATTAAAAGTCAACTTTTTTGTAATATTAATATAATTTTTACTCGATATATTATATATCAATAAATTTATTGCTTTAAAATACCAATCATTAAGGATTGAAAAATGAAACTTTGCAAAGTTGTAAACGTCGATAAGACAAAATGTGTTAATTGTCATGCTTGTATTTCGGCATGTCCTGTAAAATATTGTATTATAGCAGATGGCAAAACTGTAGAGATTAATGATGATCTATGTATAGGGTGTGGAAAATGCTATTATGCGTGTAAACATAATGCTATTTCAATTATTGATGATTTTCAGGATTTTTTGGACTCTATCAATAGAGGAGAAAAAAGTTGTCTAATTGTCTCTCCTGCTATTATATCTTTATTCAAGGATAAACATAAGGCTTTATTGAGCTGGCTCAAAGAGACATGGGTATTCACTGGAATTTTTGATGAGGGATTAGGGGCAGAGTTTGCTACTCTAAAATATCTCTCTTTTATAAAAAGAACCGGGCTTGTGCCTCTAATAACTCAGCACTGCCCTGCTGTAACTGAATTTATAAAAATTTATCAACCAAATCTAATAGATTATTTAGCTCCTTTTCAATCTCCTGCCATAATAATGGCAAAATATATAAGAAAAGTTCTCAAGTTTGAAGGAAATATAGCATATCTTGGGCCTTGTCTTGCAAAAAGAAGAGAATTCAGAGACCCAGATACAGATGGTGTAATACAATTTAATTTAACACTCCTTAATTTAAAAAAATATATGGATATTCATAAAGTTGATCTGAACTCTTATAAAAATGGTAAATTTGATCTTATGCCAGCTGATAAAGGTTCTGTCTTTTGTAGACCCGGTGGTTTTAGAGAAATTGTTAAGGATTATTATTACAATCCAAAAATTTATAATTTTGAAGGTGATTTTTTATATTATAAATATATCCCAAATCTTGTTAAAGATATAGAAAACAGATTAAAAAATATGCCAATAATTATTGAAATGTTAAATTGTAAAGGGGGATGCTTTAGAGGACCTGCAATTCCAAATGAGACAACCATCAATGAAGAACTTGATCTTATAGAAAGCAAAATAGAAGAAATGGAAAAGATTCATAAAGATAAAACAAAAAAGGAAAAAATGTATTTAGAATTTATGGAAAAAAATAGAGATGTTGATATAAACAGAGTATATTTTTCAGAAGCAGAAAAGCCAATTGTTACAATGAGTAACGAAGAGTTACAGGAAGATTATATTGCAACAAATAAAAAAGAACCTCAAGATTTTCTTAATTGTCCATCCTGTGGTTATAATTCCTGTCAAAAATTTACGACAGCATTGCATAATAAATTGAATGTTAAAACAAATTGTAGACATTATCTTGAAACAACCTTTAAAAAGACAATCAGTGAAAATAGTGAGGTATCAGAAGGAATTGCTATAACCACAAATGAAATGGAAGCAACTACAAGATCTATTATGAACTTAGCAGAGAAATCAAGAAATGCTTTTGAAAATATTCATAAACACACAGATATGGCAAAAGAGATAAATTCTAAACTAAAAGATAAGGCAATTCTTTTTGGACCAATTGTTAATGCTATTTCAGAAATATCAGAGCAGATAAATCTTCTCTCGCTTAATGCGGCAATAGAGGCAAGTAGAGCCGGTGAAATGGGTAAAGGTTTTACTGTTGTTTCAACTGAAATAAGAAAGCTTGCTGATAAAACAAAAAATGAGACTGATAAAATAATACCTATAATGCAGGAGATTACTCAGGAAATAGAGAAAATGGATGAAAATATGAATAAATTGACAAAAGAGACCCAGGATTTCTCTGATGCGATCGAAACATTATATAGATCAATGGCAGAAGTAAATACTGCTTTAAAAGATTTAAGCCTTGCTGCTGATAAACTTAATACTACTGGTAAAAAGAAAATAATTTAATAGAAAAAATCACCAAAGTAAAAAATAATACAGATATAGAGAATTGTCGCACTTCTAAAAGAGTGCGATTTTATTTTCATGCAATTCGTTATTGAATCGGTGAATTTTCACCTTAATAGGCCTATTTATTTTTTATTGCAGTTTATTTTGATTTTCATAGATATTTTTTATCTCTTTTTCAAGTTTTAATTGATAATTGCAATTTTCAAGAGAAATTTTTGCTGGCGTAAATCCCGGATCTTTTTTTAAGATAAATTCAAGAATCTCTTTTGCCTCTCCATATTTACTTTCTGCCATAAGTTTTAAGGCATCAGAATATAATTTTCTTAACATTGCCTCTTTTTTTGATCTTCCAAGATCCCCTAATTTAAGAGTTGCAGAAACACTGAATCTTGATACATCTATTAAGTCGGGATTATACGTTGCAGTTATTGAGAAGTCATCAAAATCAAGATTAACACCTAATGAAAAAGATGGACTCGAACTAATCAATACCCCAAAAAGTAAAGAAGAAACCTTTGTAAATTTCCATTCAAAACCAGTTCTTACATTCCAATTTTTATATGTTAACTCTGAATAATTTATCATCATATTAAAATCAATGCTTATTAATATCTGCTCAATTGGTTTATATCCTATTCCTACTGCTATGGCGGTAGGCGGTGGTTCATTATAAGTAAATGGTCCTAAATTTTTTATTGCTAATCCGATTGAGAAATTCTTTTCATAAGACTTATATGCTTTTAGAAAATTAAACCTTGTTAATAATCCAAGATCAAATGCGATATTTACAGATGTTTGAGATGGATATATATTTTCTGGGACACCATAAATATATAACTTAAAATTACCACCAACGGATAAGCCAAAAAATTCATATTTTCTTAAAAAATTATATGAAACGTTAAAAGTAATAACAGTATAACTTATTATACCATTTGCCACATCTTCGCCGAAACTATCGTAATGAGTAAAAGGAATATAAAGGATTCTTGTGCCAAGCCCAAATCCTAAATCATTCAACCTCATTGTATATGCAATAGTATTATAATTAACATCAGCCATCAATTTGTTATGGGAAAAAAAGATCTCTGTATATTTTAATGATGCTGTTCCTGCTGGATTTAATTCAAGGGTAGTAATATCATCAGCAACAGCAGTAAAGGCACCACTTAAAGCAAGGTCTCTTCCGCCATACCCATAATTTAGTAAAGGAAAAAATGTTGTGCCGTAATCGCCGCCGAGTAGTTGAAAAGCCTTTTCAAAATTTAAGTAGCCCTGTAAAAAACTGTTTTCAAAATCAGTCTGGCCAAATAGAAAAATATTAAAAAATAATAATGATAAAACAAAATTTTTTTTCATACCTATTATTAATTATAACCTATTTTCTGTATATTTCAAGATTTATGGTAATTTTTTTAAAAGATATTTAAAAAAAGTTACTTCTTTGTTTTTGTGGGAGTAGTTTTATCTTTTTTTTCTTCTACTAAATCAACGCCTAATCTCTTATTTGATTTAATAACCTGATTTAGTTTCTTTGTATCTCTTTCAAATAGAGAGATTAAATTTTCTATCTCTTTTGCTAATTCAAGATTTTGAGTTGAAGCTTGATTTATTATCTCCAGACCACCAGAAATTTCTTTTCCCCCTTTATCCAGCTCCTGAGTGGCAAAAGATATCTGCTGAAATACTTTTGAAATGTTTTCTAGTTTTGTAGAAATAGTAGTAAATATCTCATTAACTTTATTGTTTAGATTTGCACCATTTGTGATCTTTATTTTAGATTCTTTAAGTAAATCACCCACATTCTGAGCTGCAAGAGTAGACTTTTCAGCTAATTTTCTTATTTCTGTTGCTACAACTGCAAATCCTTTACCTGCCTCTCCTGCTCTTGCCGCCTCTATTGCTGCATTTAAAGCAAGTAAATTTGTATTTTCTGCTATTTCATTTATTGATTCAATACTCTCTATCATCATTTTACTGAATTTTACAAGTTCCATCATCTCCTCTGTACTACCCTTTAACGCTGTCATTCCACCCTGAACCTCTTTAACTATATTATTCATATCTTCTGACGCATGGATCGCATTTTTGCTAATCTCTTCAATAGATGCCATTAATTCTTCAGTTGAAGCTGAAATCTGCTCAACACTTGATGCTTGACTCTCTGATGATGACATTAATTTCTTTGAGATAACAGTATTTTTCTCATTAACATCTTTTAAAGAATCCGATATTTCTTGAATAACAGATAAAGTTTTGAGTGCTTGAGATCTTTCCTCTTCTATATCTTCCTCTTTTTGTTTTGTGGCTTTAAATATCTTATTTATCATGTTCGTGATATAGATAGAAACAAGTGAACTTACAATAAAGGAGAAAGATCTGATTAATATTTCTGATCTTGGATTAAAAAATTCTGGAATAAATATATCTCTCCATTTTATTAAAATAAAAGCATTTATAGATAAACATAACAAAGAGATATAAATTATGAGTTTAATATCCATATAAAGAATAAAAATTATTAGACAAATAAAAGATAATACCCATACTTCATGATTTGTTTCAAAGGTTATATAAGAATAAATTGGCATTACAGAAGTAAATGTGGTCGCAAGAATAAATCTGAATATATTTCTTTTTTTATTAAAAACATACATTAAGATAGTAGAAAGTAGATTTAATCCACCACTCGTACCGATAAATATTAAAACATTTTTAATTATATTTTTTATTTCTTTACCCTGGAATATCATAGATAAAGAATAAGTAAGAGCACCTATTATTATTATACCCCACATTATATTGATAATGCCTCTATTTATCTTATTTTCATCTATTGTTAATGAAGCCATTTTTATAACCTTTTAAAATTTAGATTATATATTCTTTATCGGAAAAAAAATAGCAAAGTTAAAAACTATTTTGTATAACTTTTTTTGATTATACTAAAAATTTCTTATTTAAACAAAAATTTTTATTTTTAGAATACCTTATTTATACTAACAAAATTTTAATTTGTAAGTTATCCTGCATCTATATGAAAATTAGTTTTACATCAGTATAAGTCTAAGTCTGTCCCTCTTTTAATCATAAAAAAATTTATAGGTCTGTCCCCTACTTTAATTTTTTTCAAAAAAACTAATTTTTTTCTCAAAACTTGTAAAGGATTTTCTCAAAAATTTTGTGATTAATATTATAGAAAATAATTTTTATTAGGAGGTTTTTTATGAATAATATTTGTAAGATTTTAAAAAACTATAACTTTGAGCATGAGTTACACATAGTCGTTAACTCTGCTATGAAGAAAAGGCTTGCAGATATTGCAAAAAAATTCAACATATCTCTTTCTGGACTTATTGTATATATCTTGCAACTATATACCAATAGAGTAAAAAATATATATTGTTTCGGACCAGAAGATGGGAATAAATACGAAAGAATAGATGGGGATAGTAGGATTCATCTGTATCTATCAAAACAGGATTACCGCTTTCTGAAAAAGATCCATGCTGATCTTAATTTTTTCA
>DAONLM010000050.1:0-15737 GCA_035406685.1 Spirochaetota bacterium | reverse complement strand
CAAAAATTTTTTTTTATTTTTTTTCAAATTTTGTAAAGGATTTTCTTAAAAATTTTGTGATTAATATATAGAAATACTTTTTTGTATGGAGGTTTTTTATGAATATTAATAAAATTTTAGAAAACTACAATGGTGAACATGAGTTTCACTTTGTAGTAAAATCAGAAATGAAAAAAAGGCTTGTAAAAATAGCAGAGAAATTAAATTTATCTTTATCAAAACTTGTTGTGTATATTCTTCAATTGTTTTGTAACAGGATAAAAAAGATATACTGCTTTGGTGTTGAGGATGGAAATACTTATGAAAGAATTGATGCTACTGATAAAATTAGGGTATATCTATCAAAAGAGGATTATAGGTTTTTAAAAAAGATCCATGCGGATCTTAATTTTTTCAGCATGGCCGTCCTCTTGAGGAGAATTGTCGCACTATTTTTGGAAGAGTATGATAAAATGGGGCTTTTAGGTGTTGAGAAGAAATGCAGTCTTGTGACATTGAGGTTATGGTTGAAACTTACAAAGATAAAGAGGTGGAAAAAGAGAAAAGAATTGTCGCACTTTGAAGGCAATACCACCCCCTTCTACAAGGCAATCTACAATAATTGCTATCAGGTAGTGGGATTCGAGACATACTATTAGATAAAGTTATTAAAAATTTTAACAAAAAAGAAAAAAATCTATTATCATATCTCTCTTAAATAAAATTAAAATTAGGATAACTCTATCTTTTTACTTAACTAAAAATAAATTAGTTGCCTAATTTTACTCTATTATAAATTTTGACAGATTTTAAAAAAATAAGTATACTATCCTTAAAATATCTTTAAATAAAAAAAAGGCAAAAATTATGTTTTTAATCGATGCTATTGGTAATACACCTCTTGTAGAATTAAGGAATATCTGGAATAGTAAAGAGACTGGGATTAGAATACTTGTAAAACTTGAAGGATCTAATCCTGGTGGTTCTATCAAAGACAGGACTGCTTATTATATGATAAAAGATGCTATTGAAAAAGGAATTTTAACAAAAGATAAAATAATACTTGAGCCAACTTCTGGAAATACTGGCATAGGTCTTGCAATGATTGGAGCACATCTTGGATATAAAGTAAAACTTCTTATGCCATCTTGTGTAAGCGAAGAGAGAAAGGCAATTCTTTTAGCTCTTGGTGCAGAATTAGAATTAACTCCTGGGTGTGAAAAGACTGATGGCGCAATAAAAAGAGCAATTTCTATTCTTGAAAAACATCCAGATAAGTATATTATGATGAATCAATTTGATAATGATGCTAACTGGAAAGCTCATTATGAAACAACTGCAAAAGAGATTATTAAAGATACAAATGGTAAGGTAGATGCAGTCGTTGCTGGAATGGGTACTACAGGTACACTTATGGGATGTGCAAGATATTTTAGGGATAATAAATTAGATATTAAAGTAATTGGGGTTGAACCAGAGCTAAATCATAGAATTCAGGGATTGAAAAATATGACAGAATCAATTGTGCCTAAAATATACAAAAGAGAACTTCTTGATGATAAAATTGTTTGCAAAGATGAGGATGCCTTTATTATGACAAGAGAACTCGCATTGAATGAAGGGATTTTTTCTGGCATAAGTAGTGGAGCAGCATTATGGGGGGCAATTCAGATTGCAAAGAATCTTAAAAGAGGAAGTACAATTGTCGTAATTTTTCCAGATAGAGGGGATAGATATTTATCAACAGAAGTTTTTAGATCTTTTTGTGCAATATGCCCACCTTAAAGGAATTTTTATGAAGAATAGGTTTAAAAATAAAAGTTTAAAAGAAATTTTGTATAAAGTTATATTTGAATCAGATACTTTAGCAGGTAAAGTATTTGATATAGTCTTAATAATTTTAATCCTATTAAGTATTGTATTGGTAATGCTCGAAAGCATTTCTTTCTTCAATAAATATTTAAATATCTTTAGAATTTTTGAATGGATATTTACTATTATATTTACCATTGAATATATAATAAGAATTTTTATAGTAGAAAAAAAAAGAAATTATATATTCAGCTTTTTTGGAATAGTGGATTTTATAGCAAGTATTCCATCTTATTTTACTTTGATATTTAATCTCCCAATCTTTATTTTTATAAGAGCATTAAGATTGTTAAGAATATTTAGAATCTTAAAGTTATGGAATTATCTAAAAGAAGGTAAAATTATTTTAACTGCCTTAAAAAATAGTTTTTATAAAATCAGTGTATTTTTAATTACTATTTTAACTTTAATAATAGTAATCTCTGGCATTATCTATTTTATAGAAGGACCTGATAATGGCTATACAAGTATTCCTAAAAGTATGTATTGGACAATAGTAACTTTAACCACAGTTGGTTATGGGGATATCTCCCCTAAAACTCCATTAGGACAGTTTATAGCATCACTCGTTATGATAATGGGATATGCAATAATTGCAGTCCCAACAGGTATATATACTGTTGAAATGAGTAAGGTTATAAAAACAGGTATATCTGGCAAAGTTTGTTCAGCCTGCCTTACTGAAGAGCATAGAAGTGATGCAAAATTCTGCTATAAATGTGGCAATAGATTGGATTAATAAATTTTTATTTTATTTGAATCCAACTATTCACTTTAATTGAAAGAATTTCTATATGTTAAGTCCAATCTCTTTATTAAGGTTATTTACCACTTAATTTTTTAAATAACTTTCTAACAAAACCTATTTTGCCAAAAGTTATAAAATATATTAAGGCAATTATAATAGTTATTGGAACCCCAAATACCACTATATACAGAATAGCAAATAATAGTACATATAAAAAATTTACAATGGCATAGCCAAAATTTACAAATCCTTTCTTTAGAGAGGGAAAATATCTTGTTACCTCTTCAACACCCGGAACTGAAATATTTATAGTTAAAGTGGAGAATGCTATCAGATGGCTTAAATTTTTAAATTCTAGTTCTAAACTTTCTATTTCTGATGTTACATTATTTAATTCTCTCTCAATATTCAATAGATCTTCAACTCTTGTTGCATTCCTTAGATAATTCTGATATCTTTGTTGTAAAATCTTTTTATTTTCTATTCTTTTCTCAAGATCATAATATTTTTTTGTGACATCCTCTACATTTATTGATTTATAGGTTATTTTACCAAATGAAGGAACTATATTTAAGAAATCATCGAATTTTTCTGATGGAATTTTTACGACAATTGTCCCATAATTTGTATACAAAGAAGATGATGATATATATCCTTCAAACTTTTTTGCCTCTTTTTCTATATTTTTTTCTGCTTCATTTATATTTTTTACATCAATAAAAATTGTCCCATTTTTTATAATTTTCCTTTCTGTTTCTTTAATCTCCTCTTTAATCTCTTCTTTTGCCTCTATTTTTTCGTCTTTATCATATCCTCCTCTTTCTTCATAAGAATCATAAGATGTTTTTTCTTGAGCGTAATCTCTCTGTTTTTCTGCATTACAGCTTAGATTTAAAATTAATAAAATAAATAAAAATATCTTTTTCATATTTTCTCCTTGTTTTTTTAAAAAAAATGATATATAATAAATTATGATATAATAATTTATTTAAAAAATCAATATTTTTTATAAGGGAATGAGATGGCAATAAAAACAATAATAGTTGATGATATTTTTAATACAAGAGCCTTATTAAAACAACTTCTTACAGAGAATGGTTATATGGTAGTAGGTGATTTTGAAGATGGGCTAGCAGCATTAGATTTTTTCTATGAAGAAAAGCCAGATCTTGCAATACTCGATTATAATCTAAATTGCACAAAAGATGGTAAAAATTATACTGGGATAGATTTAATGAAGGATATAAAGAAGATTAAAAGCGATGTTAAAGTAATATTCATATCTGCTAATGCAGAACCATCTATAATAAAAAATGCTGTGTTACAGGGGGCATCTGATTTCATAGCAAAGCCTTTTAATCTTGTAGATCTTATACAAAGAATAAATAAAGTTTGTAAAAAATAAATTCTAAAATTCAGAAAGTCTCTTTTATAGTTATTAGTTATAAAAATGTATTATCCTATTTATTAATAAATAAGTTATATTTTTTAAAATATATTCTGGAATAGAAATTGCTAAAAATTAATATAAAATAAATATGGGGGCTTTTATGCTAAAAAGAAAAGATAATTTTTTACTTTTTGTTTTCATTATTTTTACATTAATAATTACTATTTTATTGATTACTTTTTATACTGGATGTTCGAGTGAACCAGTAACGGTTACCACGACTAAACCTACTACGACCACTATAAAACAGGATAAGACTCCTCCTCAATGGAGTGACACTTATCCAAAAGTAGAATCTATTAGTGCAAGTAGTTTTACATTAAAGATAAAAATAAATGAGGCGGGTATAGTATATTATATTGTTATTAATAATAATGCTACTCCTCCTACTTCTCAACAGGTTAAAGATCAAAAAAATTATGGAACAGTAACAATTATATCAGAGGATTTTGTTAGTATTGCAAAAGAAGTCGAGGCTTCTTTTGTTGTTACTGGTCTTAGCGCAAATACTGATTATGATGTCTATGTGGTTGCAGAGGACTCACAATCAAATATTATGAGTAGCCCAACAAAGATAGATATAAAGACAACCGGTTCTGATTCCACACCTCCAGATTGGATAAGTGGATATCCACAAACAGCAAATATTGGATCAACCTCATTTGATTTAAAGGTAAAGATAAATGAGAGTGGAAAGGTATATTATGCTGTTGTGAGTGATGGAGCCGGTGCTTTGACATCAGCAGAGGTTAAGAGTGGTACTGGTTTTATAAAGGCTGGAAATAGTGATGTTATTGCAAATACAGAAGCTACTTTATCTATAACCGGTCTTAATTCAAATACCAGTTATGATGTATATGTTGTTGCTGAGGATAATGTGCCAAATTTGATGGCAAGTCCTACAAAATTGGATGTTACAACACTTCTCTCTGATACAACACCACCAAACTGGGAAAGTGGATATCCACAAACAGCAAATATTGGATCAACCTCATTTGATTTAAAGGTAAAGATAAATGAGAGTGGAAAGGTATATTATGCTGTTGTGAGTGATGGAGCCGGTGCTTTGACATCAGCAGAGGTTAAGAGTGGTACTGGTTTTATAAAGGCTGGAAATAGTGATGTTATTGCAAATACAGAAGCTACTTTATCTATAACCGGTCTTAATTCAAATACCAGTTATGATGTATATGTTGTTGCTGAGGATAATGTGCCAAATTTGATGGCAAGTCCTACAAAATTGGATGTTACAACGGCTGCTACTGATACAACACCACCAAATTGGGTGGCTGGTTATCCAGCATTTGATAATATCACGAGAACTTCATTGACTTTTAAAGTAGAAATTGATGAGAGTGGCAAGGTTTACTATATAGTTGTTGATAAGGGATCTACTGCTCCGACATCAGCACAGGTTAAAGCAGGAGTAAATTATGGGAGTGTGACAGTTAGAGCAAGTGGCAATACAACAATTTCTGCAAATACAGAGTATAGTTTCAATATATCGGGTCTTGAAGAGACAAAGGAGTATGATATATATGCTGTTGCTGAGGATAATGTTCCAAATATAATGGCAACTCCGGCACAAAAGACATTGAATATAACTCCAGATCCAGAATGGGGACTTGATTCTACTTCAAGGACAACTGCTCAAAAGATCACTTTAACAGTTACAGGAGGCGGCAACATTACCTATACTACAAATGGAAGTGATCCAGATGGTATTCCAGATGCAAATGAATTTACATATTCATCTGCTATTACAATATCATCTTCTATTACACTTAAATATATTGCAATAAAAACTGGTTGTAAACCATCATCGATAAAGTCAGAGAATTTCCCTCTTGCAATTGGTGAACACTATCCGAGAAGCGGTGATTTCTCAAAGGTAAATGAGAGCGGCTGGGCTACTGCTACCTGGCCACTTGCTGCAAATTATAATGGAAGTGATGTTGAGTTTGCTGTATATTCTAAGAATGCAACAAAGGTATTACTTGAAATATATGATACAGAAACTTCTCCTACTTCAACTGAAAATGCCTATGGTAAAGATGCAAGATACGAATACTGGATGGTAAAAAACAGTTCTGATAATATATGGAGGGCAAAATTATCAAATGTCCCACCAAAAACATATTATGCCTTTAGAGTATGGGGACCAAACTGGACTTTTGATACAAATTGGAAGAGAGGCAACAGTGAAGCTGGTTTTATAACAGATTGTGATACAAATGGAAATAGATTCAATCCAAACAAAGTATTATTTGATCCATACACAAAAGAGATTAGCCATGATAGAAACAATCCGACTGCTCTTGGAAGCGATAATGGAGCAATTTATGGCACTGGTGGAAGTGATACAAGTTCTGATCATGTCTATTCTGGTCCTGCTACTGGTGGGGTTTCTATGAACAGAAGAAATATAGATACTGGTAAATATGCACCAAAGGCAATTATTTTACAGGATGATACAACCTCATTTGGTACAAAGCCAGCTATTCCACAAAAGGATGCAATTATATATGAGGCTCATGTTAGAGGGCTTACAATGCATGAATCAAGTTCAAATCTTGCAACAATTTTATCAGGTATTGCAACAGTTGATAGTGTCCCAGCAGCATATCGTGGAACATATAAAGGTGCTGGTTATATGGCAAAATATTTAAAGGCACTTGGTATTAATACCATTGAATTATTACCTGTTCATGAGACTGATAATGATCATAATCCTTCAGATCAATCTGGTGGAAATTACTGGGGATATATGACTTATGGCTATTTTGCTCCTGATAGAAGGTATAGTTATGATAAATCACCAGGTGGACCAACAAAAGAGTTTAAAGAGATGGTAAAGGCATTTCACGATGAGGGGATAGAGGTTTATCTTGATGTTGTATTTAATCATAGTGGAGAAGGTGGAATATGGGATGCGACAACAAGATGTGCAGAACTTACATTCTTTAGAGGCCTTGATAATTCTGAGTATTATTGTTTGGTTCCAGGTGATAAAAAATATTATTGGGAAACAACTGGATGTGGCAACAATTTAAGATGTGATAACCCACCGGTTCAAAATCTTGTAAAAGATTCTTTAAAATACTGGATAGAAAAGATGGGTGTAGATGGCTATAGATTTGACCTTGCTCCGGTTTTGGGAAGAGTTTTTGGTGGGACTAATTGGGATTTTTCATCAAGTGCTAGCTTACTTACTGATATTGCAGCAATGACAGATACATATAATGTTGAAATGATTGCTGAGGCATGGGATCTTGGGACATATCAGGTAGGATCCTTCCCAAATAAATGGGGTGAGTGGAATGGTAGATACAGAGATCAGGTTAGAAGATTCTTAAAAGGTGATGGTAATACAACTGGCCCTGATAGTGATCCTAAATTTGTTCAGGTATTCAATGGAGATTGGGGGTATTTTAATGACCAGGGTGGACCTCATAAGAGTGTAAATTTTATCTGTGCTCATGATGGCTTTACTCTGACTGATCTTGTTAGTTATAATAATAAAAATAATAGTAGTGTCATCTGGCCATTTGGTCCATCTGACGGAGGCTCTGATAGTAATGATAGCTGGAATTCTGACCTGAATCAAGAATTACGAAGACAGAGAATAAGAAATTTCTTTACAGTACAGATGTTTTCAAGAGGTGTTCCAATGATTGTTTATGGAGATGAGTTTGGTAGAACTCAAAATGGCAACAATAATCCATATAATGTTGATGGGCTCGGAACATACAATAACTATAATATGATTAATACTGATTCTCCAAATGCTGTAAGTGGAGGATATCATAATAATCTTGGTACTGATAGTAATGCTGATAACAAGAATGCTTTATTCCTCTTTGCTAAATATGTGATGAATTTAAGAAAGAATTCAGTAGCATTGAGACAGAGTGATTATTCTGTTACCTATACTTTTAAGAAGGAAGATGGGGTAACAGATCTTTCTAATGGTGATAGATACGTCTGGATAAGAATTGATGGTAGTTCAAAAGGAGATAGTGATTATCTTGTATTTATAAATATGTGGACTTCTTTAGTTAATTACACAGTGCCAGCACCAGATAGTGGCAAAAAATGGGTTAGAATCATTGATACAGCAAGCTGGGCTGAATATAACGTTGGAGCTAGTGCTTATAATAATTATTGGGAAGTAACAGATCCAAATGCATATCAGGTTACTAGTTCTGTGTCATATGGTGTAAATGCTTGGAGTGTTGTAGTATTTCAGGAGGCAAATCAGTAATAAAAATATTTTTTAAAAAGTGGGCTTTTATTAAGCCTACTTTTTTTATATAAGTTACTTTTAAAGTAAGAAAAAATGATAGATTAAATATATTTTGTTTTATTTTGTAAAAAATTAAAATATGGTCTATAATTATATTTAGAAGGATATTATTTTTAAAAATAACTTTATTTTAAAAAAGGCGTTATATTATAATAAATGAGGTGGTAATCATGCAAAGAATAAAAAAAATTTTTATTCTTTCTTTTTGTATTTTTATTTTTTTATTTTTAATTTTAATTACATGTAGTGAGCCAATAGAGCATTCGACTACTACTACAACTTCTGGTAGTTCAACAACTTCTTCTTCTACCCCAACCACTACACCAACAACTGTATCTGGTCAGGTTGCATCTCCGGTGATATCTATAAGTGATGATATGAGAGCCAGTATTTCTGTTGCAAAGATTGTTAGCATAAATTGTTCAACAAGTGGGGCAACTATTAGATACACAACCGACGGCTCTACTCCAACACAAACTAATGGGACAATTTATACTTCTCCATTTACATTATACTATACAACAACAATCAAGGCAATTGCTTATAAATCCGGTATGAGTGACTCTAATATAACAACAGAGAATGTTACTTACAATCTTGCACTTTCTAATCATGTGACGGATTGGAGAAATGAGATAATATACTTTATGTTGACAGATAGATTCGGTGATGGAGATTCAACAAATAACTCACAGATGCCTGATAGTGGTGATTATGAGCCGGGTGATGGTAAAAAGTATCAGGGCGGAGACTTTAGAGGAATAATAAATAAGATCAATTATCTAAAAAATCTTGGCATAACAACTATATGGATTAGCTCCCCTGTAAAACAAGCATGGGAGAATAGTCAGTATGCAAGTTATCATGGCTACTGGGCTCAGAATTTTAAAGAGGTTGATCCTCATCTTGGAACAATGGCTGATTTTAGAGAGATGGTAAAAGTATGTCATGATAATGGGATAAAGGTCATAATGGATATTGTTATAAATCATACTGCAAGTCTCTTTTTTTATGATCTTAATGGGAATGGAACACCAGATAGTAATGAATGGGAGCCTGCTTATAATGCAGGTGGTTATACAAATGCTAAATGGCTTGAGGATTTAAATGAGGATTGGGTTAGAAATAGTAATCGAGTCAAACCAATGCCAGTAGAATTACAGGATTGGAATTTCTTTTCAAGAAGGGGTGGCAATGCAACTACTGGCAGTGGTGATGAGGTTTTGTATGGGGATTTTGCTGGATTAAGAGATATTAATACTCTAAATAGTACTGTAAGAACAACTATGAAAGATATATTCAAATGGTGGATAAAAAATACCAATATTGATGGCTTTAGAATAGATACAGTAAAACACATAGAGATTGATTTCTGGTCAGATTTTTGTAATGAGATAAGAACATGGGCAAAATCTTCTGAAGGTGGAAATAAAAATTTTTATATGGTTGCAGAGGTTTATGATGAAGATGTTAGTGATTTAGGCTTATATACAAATAGTAACAGGCTTGATTCTGTATTGGGATTTAATATGGCAAGAAGTGTATTTGACTGGAATGATGGCGATGATATAACAATATTTAAGGATAAAGGAACATGGAGTTCAAGGCCAAAGACAAAGACAGTTGAAGATATATTGACAGCCACAAAGAATGAAGCAAATCTTAATGCAAATTCTTTACATACCAATGGCGATGGACTTATAGCACGACAGAAGATCGGATATTTTATCGACAATCATGACTTAAATAGATTTCTTAATAGTACTAATAATATAAGCAATGAATCAGCCACTTCTGGAGAATTAATTAATTTAAGAGTAGCGCTTGGATGGCTTTTGACATGGGAAGGTATACCGGTTATTTATTATGGGACAGAGCAAAATTATAAACAGTCAATGGCATTATCGTCGGGTGGTGAGCATGGTGCAGGAGCAGGTAATTGTGAAAAAGGAAATAGACCAAGACTATGGGAGGTAAAAAATAGTAATAATAACAATACAGCGTATGATGAAAGTAATAATACATTTGCTCTTATAAAAGGTCTTACTACTTTAAGAAAGACATATCCATCATTGTCAAAGGGTGATGTAAGCATAAAATGGGTTGATGATGGGGTTGGAAGCACTAATGATGATGGAATACTTGCATTTATAAGAAAGGGGGCTACAGTAGATGAAGATATACTTGTTGTTATTAATACTTATTATGAGGATAAGGCTCCAAGTGCTGGTAGTGGAAATGATCTTGGAACTGATTGGCCAGTAGGAACTACTCTTGAAGTTGTTGATATACCAGATTATGATGATGATAGTTATGGAACATTGGTTACAAATGATGATAGATATGTTGATTCTGATGGCGGAACAGGAAGAACTCTTGTTACAACAGTTACTACTTTTGCTCAAAGTGGTAAAACTTCTGCTGTATATTTTCAGCTTCCACCAAATAGTATCAGAATATTAAAAAAGCAGGGATATAATCCATAATATTAAGAATTATTATTTGAAAAGATATGTTATTAGTATAACTATTATTATATTAATTAAAGATAATCAAGAAGGGGGATATCTGTTTAAATTCAGCGTGGGATATCCCCTTATATGATATGGGATATCTGAATAAAATAACTATAATTTTATAAATATCTTTTTTATTTATTTTTTAATTTTTTTTTGTAAAAAAACTACCCTTCTTTAAAAAAATGTATTATAATTAAAATATGGGAGGAGAATTATGGAAATAGATAATATTAAAAATAAATTAATAATTTTAAAAAATGAAAGGGGGCTTAAAAAAGAGTTAGTAGAAGAAATTCAGAATACACTGTTAACAAAAGTTAAAAAAGACGATTTTGAGAATCTTTTAAAGAAAGTAGAATTAGAAATTAAAAATTCTCAATCTAATAAAAAATAGTAACTAAATCTATATAGAGAGTTGGATGTTTCTGTATTAAATATATTGGATTGTATAAGAGCAATTTTTTTATAAATAAATTTATTATTTTTTTTATCCCAGATTAATCTTTTTGTATTTTCAAGAATAGTAATTGTGGAAATCATCACTGCGTCCATTTTTAGATAATTGCCAAATGAAATTAGTTCAAAATGATTTTGATTTTCTATAAAAGAAAAATCTATATCTTCTTTTTTTTCTTTTAATTCTTTGATAAAAGTAAGAGAATATTTATTAATAAATTGATTTGAGGAAAGAATAAGATAAAAATTATTATTTATTTTTTGTTGCAAATTTAGATCATTTGAATTTATAAAAAAGAGATCATAAACAAGAATTTCTATATTTTCTGGAAGTTTTTTACCAATTTCTTTTGAAATTTTTAAAAATATCTTTTCCTGAGTATCAATAATTAATGGTAATTTATTGTTTGCAAATAAAATATTTGTTGTTATTAAAAATAAAAATAATATATTTTTTTTCATGGATATTATTCTACTTTATAAAAATATAAAATTCAATAATATTTTTATTTTTTTTACATTTTTTATATTATCTTTTTTATTTTAAAATTTTAATACATAAATTTATATTTAATACTCTTGAAAGACGACAATAATTAATATATAATTAGAAAAAAAATCAAAAATGGAGAGAGACTTTGTTTAGCATAAGATATAAAATTTTACTTGTTGTAATTCCTCTTTTAATGGTGAGTATGATATTTCTAACCATTGTCTCTGTTGGATTTGCAAGATCTGGTATAACAAAATTAGCAACAGAATTTCTTGGTTACAAAATTAATGAAATAATTCAAAAAGCCTCAAATGAAGTTGCAAATCTTAAAGAGTCTGAGTTTAAAGATAATCCAGTTTTTGTTGAAGAGGTTAAAAAGGGAATTGAGGCTTATGCTCAGAGTATTACAAAACCAGACATTGAATCATTTATCGCTGTGGACACAAAAGGTATTGTTAGATTATCAACAGATTCTTTTATAAAAGTAGGGACAGAGATAGACTTTTTTAATCTATTTCAGACAAAAGAATCTGATTGGATTAGTTTTAAAGTTAAGGGGATGCAAAAAGTAGGATTTTATAAATATTTTCCAGAATGGGATTACTATTTTCTTTTGTCTGTCTATTCTTCGATGTTTTATAGAGATGCGAATAATCTTTTTAACAATTCTATAATAATTTTAACAGTGAGTATAACTATAATGATTATTCTTCTTATCTTTTTTATAAATTATATTTTGAATCCTTTAAAGAATGTTGTTTCCACAATGAAGGATATTATTAAATTAAATGATCTTTCAAATAGGGTTCCAGTCCAATACAATGATGAGATAGGAGAATTATCATTTACTTTTAACAATATGCTTAGTGAATTACAAACTGCTTATAATCAGATAAAGGAGTATGCATATCAATCTGTTCTGGCACAAAAAAAAGAGGAGAGAATAAGAACCATGTTTCAGAAATATGTGCCACAGGATGTAGTAAATGAGATAGTTCATAATCCAGATCAGGCTCTTGTTGGTAAGAATGCAAATGTTACTGTTTTATTTTCAGATATAAGAAGTTTTACTACAATATCAGAGTCAATGGCACCAGATTTACTTGTAGATTCTTTAAATAGATATTTTACCGTAATGGTAGATATTATCTATAAGAGAAGAGGGGTTATTGATAAATATATAGGTGATGCAATAATGGCTATATTTGGAGCACCAAAGACTTATGGTGATGATGTCCAGCAGGCAGTATTGGCCGGTCTTGAGATGCTTGATAATTTAGAAAAATTCAATGCAGAGCAACGTAAAAGAGGATTTAAAGAATTTAATATAGGAATTGGGATAAATTATGGTCCAGTTACAGTAGGTAATATCGGAACAACCCAGAAGATGGATTATACCGTAATAGGGGATGCGGTAAATCTTGCTTCCAGGCTTGAAGGTTTAACAAAAGAGTATCATACAAGAATTATCATTTCAGAAGGGACATATAATGCAGTAAGGGACTATTTTTATGTTCGTGAGATCGATAGAGTAAGAGTTAAAGGTAAATTAAAGCCAGTTAAGATTTTTGAGCCAGCAAGATATCTTACAGCAGAAAAGAAAAAAGCCTGGTCACTTTATAATAAGGGTGTAAAGTTATTTCTTGAAAGAAGATGGGATGAAGCCGAAAAAATGTTTTTAAAGGCATTGGAGATTTTTGGAGAAGATTTTCTTACAGAGAAGTATTTAATGGATATTAAAGAATATAGAATTAATCCACCAGATCCAGATTGGGATGGCACCACAACAATGACTCATAAGTAGTAAAATCAAACAAACAATTGTCCCACTTTAAATTTAGAATAAAAATATATACTATTAAATTTATAATAAATATTAGTTAAGATATGCTATTTAATTATCATCTATTTTTTCAAAACTTCTATCTATTCTCATTTTATATGCACCAAGATATTCATAATTAATCATCTCACCCCATTCTTCTGGCGATATTCTTGAAAAAAATAGATCTTTTTTATCATCTTTATAAAGATATATTATCTCTTCTGGTTTTTTCTCGAATGAACATCTTACCTTATGAAGTTCAATATCCTGATAAGCTTCATTTATTATTTTCTTGGCCTCTTCCTGTAAAAATTTTATCTGCTTAAGAATAACTTCCAATTTACTATTTACTTTAAGAGTAAGAATCTCTGATGCCTTTTCAATTTCTTTTGCTTGATCCACTATTGAAATTTTAGGATCTGATGTTCTCGTTGGTATTGAGGAGATATTTTTGTTTAAAATTATAGGTTCTTTTTTATTGTGAATATTTTTAATATTCATTTCTTAACTATTGTATCTGGATATTTAACTATCCAGATACATGTTTATTTATTTTCAGCATACACACTGATGCATCTTCTATCTTTTGAAATTCTTTCAAATTTTACATATCCATCTATTAATGCAAAAAGTGTGTAATCTTTACCACAGCCAACATTATTTCCAGGATGATATTTTGTTCCTCTCTGTCTTACTAAAATATTTCCAGCTTTTACCTTCATTCCAGCAAATCTTTTAACACCGAGTCTTTTTGAATGGCTATCTCTACCATTCTTGGAAGAACCACCACCTTTATGATATGCCATAATTAGCTCCTTTTTATATCAATTTTTAGATATTCTTTATATTTTTTTTCTATTTCTATTAACCCTGTTATTAAAAATAAAGTTATACCTTTTAACTCTTTTTGTAATTCGTAAGGTATACTTTCAATAAAAAAACTAAAATCATTTTCTTTATATTTTATAAGACTTTCTATATTTTTACTCTTATAAAGTCCTAAAATAGTTAAATATGCACTTTGAACTAAAGTAGATACACTTGCACAAACAATATCTTTACCCTTCTTGTCAAAATTACTATGACCTTTAACTATTAGTTCGTTAATATTATCATCTTTAGTTAATGTAATATAGATATTTATCACAATTAAGCAGTAATTGATTCTATTTTCACTATTGTATATTTTTGTCTGTGTCCTTTTAATCTTTTTTCATTTTTTCTTCTTTTAAATTTAAAAACAAGAATCTTTTTATCTTTTTTATTTTCTATTACCTTTGCAGTTACTTTTGCATTTTTTACATAAGGTGTCCCAATTTCTACTTTATCATCATCGTTTTGAAGTAATAAAACATTGTTAAATTCTACTATTTCATCTGGATTTTTCTCCATTAAAGCAACAGCAATAGTGTCACCTTCCTGAACAGTATATTGAAAACCTCTATCTTCAAATATTGCCTTCATTTTTTAAAACTCCTTTTATTGAGTAACTATTTGAATATAAAATATCATAATTTTTTAAAAATGTCAATTATTAGATATATAGAGATATAAAAAAAATAGATTTTTTTTCAAATTTTGTAAAGGATTTTTCAGAAAAATTAACAAAAATTCATAATCTCTGAAAATGATTAAAATAATATTACTTCTTATTTTTTCCAACAAGGATGCTTGGAATAATTCCGGTAAGAATACCGGAATAACTTTATTTTTCAGCAATTTTAGAAAAGTGTCAAAATTTGCGATTAATATAGCAAAAAGTTTTTAAATAGTAAATAATAATTTTTATATCATATCAAAAATTCCAGTAATAGAGGCAATCTATCAATAAATTCAAAATTTTTATTCTTAAAATAAAAAAGCCCACAGAAAATATAATTTTCTAATGCTTCCTCTATGTTATTTTTCTTTAAATTTTCGTTTACTCTTTTAAAACTTCTTACAAAATCCTCAATTTTTTCTATTACTTCACTCTTAAATCTATCAAACCATACCTTTCCTCTTATTTTTAATCTTTTGTTATATCTAACAGCGAATGTTCCCAGTACCCACTGCATTATTTTTGATAGATTTTCCCCTCTTTTGGGTC
>DAONLM010000049.1:0-16192 GCA_035406685.1 Spirochaetota bacterium | reverse complement strand
CTAAAAAAATTCAAGTCAGCATGAATTTTCTTTAAAAACCTATAATCTTCCTTTGACAAATAAAAATGAATAGAATCATCTGCATCTATTCTTTCATAAACATTCTCATCCTCATGGCCAAAACAGTATCTTTTTTTGATCCTATCAGAGAACTTTTGCAATACATAGCATATCAATTTTGATAGAGAAATATTCTCCTTTTTTGCTATGTTTGCAATCTTTTTCTTCATAGTAGAAGTAACTACAAAATGTAGTTCATGATCTTTTTTGTAATTTAATTTTGTATTCATAATAAATCCTCCATAAAAAATATTTCTATTATATTAATCACAAAATTTTTAAGAAAATCCTTTACAAAATTTAAGAAAAAATTAAAAAAAATTGCCTAAAAATAAAATCACACTCCACTATTTTTATATTCAAATAATTATTTACTATTAATAAAGTTTTTGATATATTTATTTTAAGTACAATCTTATTAAGAGGAGAAAAATATGATAAGACCAATGTTATTAGCAAGACAGGGATGGTACCCACATTCAAAAGATTTATGCAAAAAAGAAATCGAAAAATTTATAGATGATTCTATATTTATAGAAGGAAGAATTCCAGTGGCTGGAATAGTGCCACATGCTGGTTGGTATTATTGTGGCCAATGGTCAATAAATGTGATAAAATTATTAAAACAGAAAAATGGTGATATAGGCCAAATCTTTATTTTTGGTGGACATCTATCAAAAAGTAATCTACCAATTATAGAAGATTTTGATTATGCTGAGACTCCTTTTGGAAATCTTGAGAATAATAAAGAGGTTGTCAATGCCCTAACTTCAAATTTTAATATTCAAAAAGTAGATTTTTTACCAGATAATACAATAGAGATAGTGCTTCCTATTATAAAATATTTTTTTAAAGAGGTAAAAATTGTCGCAATTTATTTACCTCCAAATATCAAAATAAATGATATGTTAGA
Source organism: Spirochaetota bacterium (assembly GCA_035406685.1). Classification (GTDB taxonomy): domain Bacteria; phylum Spirochaetota; class GWE2-31-10; order GWE2-31-10; family MWDO01; genus DAONLM01. The sequence goes on along the minus strand of DAONLM010000049.1, from coordinate 15,219 downwards.
TTTTATAGAGAAAAATTATTCAAAAAATTCTATATTTATTGGATCAACTGATCTGACACATTATGGTTCTTTTTACAATTTTTTTCACAAGGATAAGTCAATTGATCCAGTAAAATGGGTAAAACAGATAAATGATAGAGGTTATATTGAGTTATTGATAAATATGAAGGGGGAAGAATCAATTGAATATGCAAATAATAATAAATCAGCATGTTCTGCTGGGGCTGCTTATGGATCCCTTTATATAGCAAGAAAAAAAGGGGTAACAAAGGGGGAATTAATAGGTTATTCCACCAGTTATGATATTAGAAAAGATGAGAGTTTTGTTGGATATACTGGAATAATTTATTAAAATAATTTGATTTTTTGAAAAAAAGAGTTAAAATATTTTATATAAAATAATTAATTTTTAATAGAGGAGAGTTAAAATGAACAATGTATTTAAAAAAATTTTTATATTATTGATGATTATTACGACAATTGTCGTATTTAATTTTGCCAAGGATAAACCAAAAAAGAAGCAGATAAGCTATCCAGAATGGTTTACAAAACTACCTGTCTCAAATGAATATGTTTATGCTGTAGGGATTGGTCAGAAAGAAAACCTTGCATTATCACGAGAGGCTGCTATACTAAGAGCAAGAGCAGAATTGTCAAGAACCATTGAGGTAAAAATTTCAAGCATGATAAAGGATTTTATAGAAAACTCAAATTATAAGAATAAAAATAGTGTGCTTGAATTTTCTCAGAGTGTCTCAAAACAGATAAGTGAGAATGTTATTATTGGTTCTAAAATTAAAGACAGTTTTATAGATGATTCAACGACACCGGAAACTGTTATTATACTTATGTATATATCTGTAAAGGATATAGAGAGGTCTATTGAGGAGACTAAAAAAAAGAGAGAGAGTGAATATTCTAAAATATCCACTGATCTTTCATTAGAAAAATTAGTTTCAGAAATAAAAGGAAATTTAAAAAGCACATTTGGTATCAAAGATAAATCAGAAGGATCTACCCAAGTAGAAAAAAAAGATCCTTTAAACACAGAAAATATCAAGGTTAATCAGGGTAAAGAGCCAGCATGGGTAAAAAAATTCCCGGCTGACAAAAATTATTTTATTGGTATAGGGAATGGTGGTACTCTACAGCAGGCACAGGATGCAGCAATTAATACCTTAATTACACAAATAAAGGCAAAGGTAAAATCAGAACTGAATGATTATATGAGAGAGGTTAAAGGGGTTACAGAAGAGGAGGTTACTCAGAGTATTAAGATTACTGTGAGAGAAACAGTTGAAGATCTTGAACTGGTTGATACATGGTATTCAGTGGATAAGGGATATTGGGTATATTATAGATTAAACATTGAAGAATATAGAAAAAAACAGCTACAAAAAATGGAAAATGCTAAAATGAATGCTCTGGATTTCTTAAAAAAAGCAGATGAAGAGAATGATCCGGCTCTTGCTTTTAGATATGCTTTTATGGGGTATTATCATATAGCTCCATATGTGACAAATGCTTTAAAAGGGACTTATAATGGGAAAGAGATTATAATTGTAAATGAACTTACTGCAAAGATGCAAAAAATAATGAAGGATTTTAATATAACTTCAACAAGAGAGAACGTTTCAATTGCAAGGATAGCACCAACTCCGGTAGAAGTAAAATTTAAAATTACAAATAAAGGAATTGCTGTTTCTAATTTTCCTGTTAGATTTAGGGTAAATAAGGGAGGACTTGAAATTACGGAAAAAAGCACAACCGATTATAATGGTGAAGTAAGCTGTATTGTATCCAAGGTAAAAGATAAATCAGATATGCAATCTTTTGTGGTTGAGCTGGATTTGAGTAGTTTTCTTGAGGGGACAGTGGAATATGAAGACGAGCAGGATTTCTATATGGCGAAGATTCTTAACTTAGGACTTCCTTCAAAAGAGGTTATCGTTCAGGTAGAGCCACTTGTCTTTAATTTTGTGATAAAAATGGAAAACGATTTACTAAAAGATCCTCAATATAAATCAAAAATAGAAGAGTGTGCTGCAAATTTTAAAAATGAGTTTAGCACTAAGACTGGCGCTAAATTTACAGATAGTAATTCTAAAGTAACAATGATAATGAATTTTAACGCATATATAAATAAATCTGATATGTCGGGTCAGATATTTACAAGATTAACAGTCACAGTAAGAATAATAGATAACACAAAAAATAATGAGGTGTTCTCAAAAGCAACACCAGAGATAAAAGAGGGCAGTGTTACAGAATTAAAATCAATACAGAATGCTTTGAATACCTATTTAAAAGATTATAATAAAAAGATGGTAGAAAAAGTCCTTGAATTTTTTAATAATTAAAAATAAAAAAAGAAGGGGGTTAACTCCCCTTCTTTAAAATATTTTATAGTAACATACGACAATTGTCCTACTTTACATTGTCTTAATCTTTTATCAAATATCTATAAAAATTTTTATAAGCCTCTCTTATATCAGATTTATGATGATCTCCTTTGACTTTATAATAATGATATTTTAGTCCTTTATTATTCAATTTTTCTAAAAAGTAAAAGATATTTTCATTAAAGCCAATTAGTTCTTTTTCTGCTTCTGTTATTATAATAAATGGTGTTTTTTGAGAATCAATACTATCAACAAGATCATAAGGATTATTCATTTTCCAATCATCCTCGTCTTTAAAAGCATACATAAGATTATACTTTATAAAATATGACCATTCTGGATTATTATTAATCGCATCTTTATGATATAAAAAGTCACTCTTAAAAGGACTATCCTTTACAAGAAAAGGAGATATAGCAAAGACACTCTTGAATATTTCTGGATATTTAAAACCAAGATTAAAAGCAGAAAATGCACCTATAGAATGGCCAATAAGATGAATATTACCGTTTTTATTTAATTTATTTCTTATGTAAGGAATAATCTTTTCTAAAAAGACCTTTTCAAGATCCACATCATAAGGAAAAGGTAGATTATCCTTTATTAAATAACTCATACCCACAGATATTGAAGCAAAGGCAGGATGTTTATCCTTAAAAATTTCTTTAAATTGATCGCCAAAACCATTTTTTTCAAGCCACTGAGTATGATCCCTTGCAGTCCCATGTAAAAAAATAATAAAATCATCTGTTAAATTATTAATATCTTTTATATATAATAATTTATATTTGAGTCTCTCATCTTTCAGTAATATAGATTCTTTCTTGCACACTTTACAATTATATATAAAAGTAGATGGCAGACCAGAAGGGATGATTTTTACTTTTTTATTTTTACTTATTCTTTTAAAAATAGATAATATTGTTGTTAAGGTTTTGACCGTTTTTTCTTCTATTTTTTTGATATCTTTCTTTTTATTTTTATTTATCCTATATATAAACTCAAAAAATTTCGCCATAAGGTTAAGCATAAAATCTCTCTTATTATTTTGGAAACATTTAAAATTTTATTTGTTCAAAATCTGATCAATTTTTTTATTTAATTCCGAAATCATATCTTTTATTTCTTTTATATCATCTTTGGTTGCAATTCCTAATTTAGAAAAAAATTCTTCTATTTTTTCTTTAGTTTTTTCAAAATCATTTTCATAATTTTTTTTAAATTCTTCTGCTTTTTGTTTGAATTCTTCCTGCTTCTCCTTTGTCTTTTCTTCAAAATCTTTAAATTTTTCCTCTCTCTCTTTTTTAAATTCGTCTGCTTTCTTTTCAACTTCATCAGCTATACTGAATAATAAGATACTTATATCTTTTAAAAAATCAAACATAAAATTTTTCTCCTTACAAGGATTTAATAATTATTCTTACTAAAATATTTAATTATAAAAAATAATAAAGGCAAAAAATTTACTTTTTTTTTACTTTAGTTTCAAATTATATTCAATAAACTATATTTTGTTAAAAATCCTCACTAAGTTTAAAATATGAGGATGTTATTTTCTAAAAAAAATAATTTTTTCTAAAATTTTGTAAAGGATTTTCTCAAAAATTTTGTGATTAATATATAGAAAATATTTTTATATTATTGGAGGTAAAAATGTTACAATTTGATTTTGTTATTAATGATTCTTTATTTAATAAGATTAAAAGCTTAACAGAAAAAAATAATAAAGGAGTATCTGAAATAATAAGGGAAGTAATAAGTACAATGTTACCCTTTTTGAAGAAAAAGCATTTAACAGAGGAGAGAAGAAAGAGAGACTATCCTTATGTGAATGCGACAAAAAGAGTAAGGGTATTTCTGGAAGAGAAAATTTATAATGAATTAAAACAGATACACGATACTTTAAATACTTTTAGTATCGCTGTATTGATAAGGGAAATATTGGAATTATATTTTGAACTTGTGGAAAAGTATGGGGTTGATGGGTTTGAAAAGAGGCTTGAGAAGGTAAAAAATAAGATAGAGGATATGAGGGCAAGGAAGGTGAAATGGTATAAGGATAAGGATGAGAGGATTCATCCAGATATCCCCTTTTATATCGACCAAGAAGTATATTATTATCTTGTTTTTGGAACAGATTTCTGTCTAAAACAGATTCAATTTCTATAGAAACAAAAACTTTTAAAATTTTTTTTTATTTTATTACTCTTCCTCAAAAATGATCCTACCATAACTCTGCTTTCAACATTTCAAAGATAGTTTAACTTTTTGAAAAAATAAAATTTTTTAGTATATCTACAAAATTTTAATAAAATTCTTTATAACTTTTAGAAAAAATTATATTCATTTGATAACATTAATTTAAATTTTATACCACAAAAATTCACAAAAATTCACTTGAATTTTTAAGGAATTTTTCTTAGTTAAAAAGTCAAAATCAATACTTATTTATATTTATAGCAATCTTTTTTGATAATAGTTTTTTATAAAAAAATATTTTTTAAAATTTTTATAAAAAAATAGTTGACAATTTATTTAAAAAATAGAATAATATTAATAACTTATTGGTATTAAGTGGTATAAAGTGGTAGAAGAAGCAGGCTCAAATGGCAAACTATTTTTTTGGAGAATATTTTAATACTCTTGATGAAAAAGGGAGGGTTGCTTTTCCGTCAAAATTAAAAGAAATTTTAAATGGGGATATAATATGGATCACGAAAGGTATGGATAATGATAAATGCCTTTTGATATATTCACCAGAAGAATGGGAAAGAACAGTTAAAGAAATAGAAAGTAAGATTAATATTTATACCAGAGAGGCAAGATGGATTTATAGAAAATTTATTTCGCCGGCAAGAGAGATTGAAATTGATAAAAATGGGAGAATTGCTATTCCTCAGAGTCTAAGGGAGTATGCAGAATTGAAAAGGGACTGTGTTTTTCTTGGTATGAATAAGGTTATAGAATTATGGGATGTTGAGATCTTTAATAATGAAGATAAAAAAGCCTCAGAGGATTATATAAATTCTTTTGAAGAACTTGGGAAGTTGTCCATGCGCTCTTCTAAAGAATTATGAAAGGGGAGGGGAATTTTGAATTATGTCCATTCTCCGGTACTGGTCAATGAAATTCTTTCTTTTCTCATAAAAGAGGAAGATAGGTATTTTATTGATTGCACAGTCGGTGAGGGTGGACATTCTGAGGCTATTTTAAACAAATTTAAAAATATAACCGTTTATGGGCTTGATAGAGATAAAAATATTCTCTCGATTGCAAAAGAGAGATTAAAGATCTTTGGCACAAGATTTATTCCACTTAATATTAATTTTACCGATGTGGATAAATTGGATATTGATTTTAAATTTTGTTCTGGATTAATGGATCTTGGGATATCGAGTTATCATTATAAGGTAAGTGAAAAGGGTTTTACTTTTTTAAAAGATGAAAAATTGGATATGAGACTTTCAGAAGATGGTTTGAGTGTAAAAGAAATTTTAAATAAGTATGATTTTGATAGGCTTGTTGAAATTTTTTATAAATATGGGGAGGAGAGATTCTCAAAGGAGATTGCTAAAAATATTATAAAAAAAAGGGGAATAAAACCGATTGAGACTACTTTTGAATTGGTTGAGATTGTCGAGAGAAGTGTTCCTAAAAAATTCTGGCCTAAAAATATAAATGTAGCTACCAAGATATTTCAGGCTTTAAGAATTGAGGCAAATAATGAAATTGAGAATATAAAAATAGGATTGCCTAAGATTTTATCTCTTATTAAAAAAGGGGGGAGACTTGGGGTAATTACATTTCATTCAGTAGAAGATAGAACAGTAAAAGAGATTTTTTCATATATGAAAAAAGAGTGTATCTGCCCAAAAGAAATGCCTGTTTGTGTTTGTAATAAAAAAAAGGAGATAGAGATTATTAGCAAGCCTATTCAACCCTCTTCTGAAGAGATAAAGAATAATCCAGCATCAAGATCCGCAAAACTTAGAATTGTGGAGAAGATTGTATGAACTATTTTAATATAGGTGTTTTTATAGGTGCCTTAACAATTTCTATAATATTTTTTACCACTGTTTTTATAAATCTTGGCATTAAGACAGAAAAAGAGGAACTTGCTAAAATCAAAGAAGAGATCAATGAGATTATCCTTGATATCAAGAAGAAAGAGATAGAGATATCTTCTCTTACAAGTCCGGTAAAGGTATTAAAGTTTGCCAAGGATAATGAATATGTTAATCTTAATTTAAAAGATATAAAATTAATAATTATAGAATAAAAAGTTTTTTTAAATTGGGGGTGGGGGATGCTTTTCCATTTTTTATACTCATTAAAAAAATATATTAGCATTTTTAATGTATTTGGCTACATAACAGTTAGATCTGTGGTTGCTTTTATAATTTCATTTTTAATAGCAATAATTTTTTTCCCAACATTCATAGAGATAATGAAGAGATGGAAGGCATCCCAGATAATTAGAAAAGAAGGTCCTCAGTCTCATATAGGTAAAAGCGGGACACCTACCATGGGTGGTGTTCTTATAGTAATAAGTATTATTATAAGTATGATTATTTGTGGAAATTTTAATAATCTTTTTATTGTAATACTTATCTTTGCGACAATTCTATTTGCCTTTATAGGTTTTTTAGATGACTATCTTAAAATAACAAGAAAATCAACAGATGGACTTCATGCCAGGTTTAAACTTATATCTCAAATTATAGTAGCATTAATTATTACAATTTTAATTTATTTAATTTTCGGTCCATCGTCAACCAAAATAGCAATACCATTCTTTAAAAATTTTTTTATTGATATATGGTTATTTTATATACCCTTTGGGGTATTTTTTATAGTTGGTTTTTCAAATGCTGTTAATTTAACGGATGGACTGGATGGGCTTGCAGGTGGGCTACTTGTTCCGGTTTTTGCTACCTTTGGGTTATTAAGCTATGTGACGGGTCATAAAGAGATGGCAGAATATTTATATATACCATATTTGCCGCTTGCAAGTGAGGTGCTTGTGTACTGTCTTGCTGCGATTGGAGGAATTGTCGCATTCTTATGGTTTAATTCTCATCCTGCTCAAATTTTTATGGGTGATACTGGATCCATATCCCTGGGTGGAATTATAGGGACAATTGCCTTAATGATAAAGCAGGAATTATTACTAATAATAATAGGTGGGGTCTTTGTTTTTGAGACACTATCTGTAATAATTCAGGTTTTATCTTATAAAATAAGAAAAAAAAGAGTATTCTTAATGGCGCCATTGCATCATCATTTTGAGTTAAAGGGATGGCAGGAGTCAAAAGTAATAACAAGATTCTGGATAATAGGTGGCATTTTAGCAATAATTGCTATTGGCTCATTAAAGTTAAGATAGGATCAAAACATGGAAGAGACTAATAAAGAGGTAAAATCTTCTATCACTGTTTTTCTTATTGCAAGTATTGTCATACTCGTGGGCATCGGTTTTGGTTTTTTATACAGTGCAAGTAAACCAGCAGGCATAAAATTTTATAACAATGAATATTACTATATAATAAGACAGAGTATCTACTTTTTTTGTGGCATGATTATATTTATTGCTGCTCTTTTTATTAGCCCTGATCTTTATAGAAAATATATTAAATTTATAGTAATAGGGACAATTGTCCTATTAATAATTACACTACTTCCATTTGTTGGAAAAGAGGTAAGTGGTGCAAAAAGATGGATAAGTTTTTCATTCATTCAGTTTCAACCATCAGAATTTGCAAAGATTTCAATAATACTTTATTTAAGTTCTGTTCTTGCCAATAAAAAAGAATTAATAAAGGATTTCTATAAAGGTGTATTGCCACCTTTAATAATGAGTTTTTTAATCATATTTCTTATATTTATTGAGCCAGATTTTTCCACTTCTTTTATATTAATTTTACTTGTTTTTATTATGTTATTCTTATCCGGTGTTAATTTAGTTACATTTTTTATGCTTTTGGGAACTGGTTTTCTTGGATTATTTGTAATGCTTATATTTGCTCAGTATAGATTAAAAAGATTTTTAGCATTTTTAAATCCATGGGTTGATCCACTCGGTGCTGGCTGGCAGTATATACAGGCAATGAAATGTTTTGCTCTTGGAAAGGCTTTTGGAGTTGGAATAGGAGAGTCCACACAGAAAAATTTTGGACTTCCAGAGGCTCAGAATGACTATATTTTTGCAATAATTGCAGAAGAAGGTGGGGCATTTTTTGCTATTATTGTTGTAATTTTATTTATGATTATTACAATTACTGGATTCAATATTGCAAAGAGTTGTAAAAATAGATATTATTATCTCCTTGCATCTGGAATTACACTTATTATATTCTTGCAATCAATTATAAATATATCAGTTGTTATTGGGCTTTTACCTTCTACTGGTATTACTCTACCTTTTATAAGTTCTGGGGGAAGTTCTTTAATTGTTTTTATGTTTTTAACAGGTGTATTACTCAATATATCTTTTAATAAGAGGAAATTGGAATATGAAGATTAAATATGTAGTTGCGTTTGCTCTTGTTATAAGTGTGATTCTTTCTTTTATATTGATATTTGTAGCAAAGGATTTTTTTATAGTAAAGAATATTGTTATTGATAAGGATTTTTCTCTTAATAATGAAAAATTTATAAGATATCTTGATATTCAGCCAGATAAATATGTATGGGAATATAATATTTCTGATATGGAAAATAGACTTGCAAGGCAGGCTTTTTTGGATCAGTATAAGGTAAATATAAGATATCCGGATACTCTTGTTATTTTTTTAAGGATAAGAAAACCGGTTGCAAAACTTATAATAAATAATAAAATAATGTTTATTGATAAAAATTGTGTTATATTCAGTGAATCTGAAGATAGTGATAATCTTCCATTGTTGAATTTTGATATAAAACAGAATCTTGATTATGGTAAAATTCTTGAAAAAAAATATTCAAAAATAATTGATATTTTACTTGATTTAAAAAATAAAAATAGTAATATATATAGAAATATTGAAAGTATAGATATAAGTGAGAAAAAGCCTAATTTAATTTATTTTGTAAAATATTATGGAAATAATGAAAATATCTATTTAAAAAATTTTATAAATGTCGATTTATTAAAGAAAGGGTTTGTTCTCTCTTTATATCTTAAAGAGAATGATATAAAGAGCAGCACCCCTTATTATGCTGGACTTGGGTTTGTCTATTAAAAGGAGCATAAATTGAGGCAGAAGGAAAATGATTTAATAGTTGCAATTGATATAGGTTCGAGTAAAATTTCTGTTGCTATATCAGAGATAAATGATACTGGAAATATCTCTATTATCGGAATAGGTAAATCAGATACAAAAGGTGGAATGAGAAATGGAATAATAATAAACATTGAATCAGTAGTAAAGGCAATAAATGAGGCAGTTGAACAGGCAGAAATTCAGGCTGGAAGGGAGATATCCAGTGCTATAGTTGGAGTTTCTGGCAATAATGTAGAATCTCTTAATTCTAAGGGAATTGTCGCAATTTCTGGAAATGATAAAGAGATAAGAGAATTTGATATAACAAGAGTAATAGAGGCAGCAAAGGCTGTTGCTATTCCAATGGATAGGCAGATTTTACACATTATACCTCAAAATTTTACAGTAGATGGACAGGAAGGTATAAAATATCCAGTTGGTATGGTAGGGACAAGACTCGAGTGTCAGATACATATAATCACTACTGGAATTTCTTCTATTCAGAATGTAGTTAAGAGTATGGATAGGACTGGACTCTCAATATCAAATGTGGTATTACAGAATCTTGCAAATGCAAAGTCTATTTTATATGAAGATGAAAAAGAATTGGGAGTTCTTTTAATAGATTTAGGGGCAGAGACAGCAAAGGTTACCGTATATTGTGAGCAGGCACCATTCTATAATGCAATATATTCTCTTGGCGGGTGTTTAATCACAAATGATATTATTGCTGGATTAAAGGTGCCTTATGCCACTGCTGAAAAGATTAAAGTTGTTTATGGGGTTGCAAGTTTTGACTATGTTAGTAAGGATGAAGTTATAGAGATTCCTTCTGTGGGTGGCAGAATTCCTAAAATCGTAAAAAGATCCGATCTTGTATATATAATAAGGCCAAGAGTGGAAGAGATTTTTGAGATAATAAAAGAAGATTTAACAAGAAAGGGATTTATTGATAAAATAAACGGTGGTGTTGTTTTAACTGGTGGGACATCTTTACTTACTGGTATTACTGATGTTGCTCAGGAGATATTTGAGACTTCAGCAAGAATTGGTTATCCACATAAATTCTCCGGGCTTGGGGATCAGATATCGGGTCCAGAATATTCTGTTTTGAATGGTCTTATATTGTGGGGATATGAAAGATTTAATAGGAGTAATGATATTTTTAGCAAGTCCAAAAAAGAGGAATATAAGGGTGGATTTTTAAAGAAAGTAAAGACAATTTTAGAGGGATTTTTTTAATTTGAAAAAAAATTAAAATAAATATATTTTTGGGAGGGGAGATATGCAGACAAGTAACATTAATTTTTATGAAACAAACACAGCATGCACAAGGATAGTAGTTGTAGGTGTAGGGGGTGGGGGCTGTAATTCTATCAATAGAATGATTGAGGCTGGTATAAGAGGTGTAGAATTTATTGCTGTAAACACTGATAAGCAGGCATTGCAAAATTGTAAGGCAACAAGAAAGATCGTAATTGGTGAGAAATTGACTGGTGGTAGAGGTGCTGGTGCTATGCCAGAAATAGGTAGAGATGCAGCAGAAGAATCAAAGGAATTGATACAGGATGCACTTAAGGGAGCAAATATGGTTTTTATTGCTGCTGGAATGGGTGGTGGAACCGGAACAGGAGCAGCACCAGTAATTGCCAAAATAGCAAAATCACTTGATATTCTGACAGTTGCTGTTGTTACAAAACCCTTTGACTTTGAAAAAAAGAGAAAAGGGGCAATTGCTGAAGAAGGGATTAATAATTTAAGAAAAGAGTGTGATACTGTTATTACTATTTCAAATCAGGCTTTACTCAATTCGGATGAGGATATAACATTAATTGAGGCATGGAGAAGAGCAGATGATGTCTTAAAACAGGGGGTACAGGGGATATCTGATTTAATTGTAAATCCAGGTGAAATTAATATTGACTTTGCTGATGTTAAAACAATTATGGCTAATAAGGGTATTGCCTTAATGGGAGTTGGGATAGGAAAAGGAGAGAATGCAAGTGTTGATGCTGTGACCATGGCAATAGAAAATCCTTTGATGCCAGAACTTTTTGTCAATAATGCTAAATCAATTCTTGTTAATGTTGCAGGCTCTTCAAAGATGAAATTAAAGAGTTTCAGTGATGTTATGAAGTTTATTGAAAATATAGCCTCTGATGATGCTTTGATAATCGTTGGCCAATCATTTGATGATTCTCTTGAAGATAGAGTAAAGGTTACAATAATTGCCACAGAATTTGATAGCCAAAAAGAAAATAATAAGATCAAGAGAACACCAAATGATATTGAGATTAAATCTGATTCTGAAGAAATTCAAAAAGAGGTGCAAAAGAAAGAAGAAAACAATCTAAAAGTTTATCCCTATCAGGATTTTATTAAGTTAACACAACCCGGCTTAAAGATTAAAGATGATAAGAGTTTTGATAATATTGAGGAACCAGCATTTCTGAGAAGGCAGAAGATGATGTTTAAAGATAAAGATAGTGAAGAGGGAAAGAATTATTTGAGTAAAAAGAGTTAGTTATATTAAGGCTCTCATTAAAAGAGAGCCTTTTTAATTTTTAGCAATATGTAGGTTTCAATTATTTTTTATTTTATATTAAAATTTTTTAATTTTTTTTAAAAAAACATTGCATTTTTTCGAAAAAGATGTATAATTATATTCAAAATAAAATTTATTTTTTATTTTAAGGAGGAATAAAAAATGACTACAATTAACAATCATGGTGATGATGTCTCACTTCTATCAAAAGAGGAGGAGCCGCCGCCGGAAGAACTCGATCCTTCGGGTAGATTTTTTGCTTCTACTGGATTAAATTGCACTTCTTTTAATTCAAATCTATTAAAAATCGAGGAAATTAACGAATCTTATTTATCTCATTTTAAAATTGGTAAAGAGTCTAAAGAATTCAAAGAGAAGTTTTTTTCTAATGAAAGATGGGATAATTGGAACAATTGGAGATGGCAGATAAAGAATTCCATAACTAAATATGATGACCTCGAGAAAATATTTGGTAAAAATATGGAATATAACACTCTTATTGAGAAAAAATTGCCATTTAGAATAACTCCATATTATTCTGGTGTTGTTTATAATTCAATCCCATTGCAAAAATCTGTTATTCCATCATTAAATGAAATTATAATTTCAGAAGGAGAATCGATTGATCCTTTAAAAGAGGATCATGATAGCCCGGTTGAAGGAATAGTTCATCGCTATCCTGATAGAGTTTTATTTCTTGTAACCTCTTTTTGTTCTACAAATTGTAGATACTGTACAAGATCAAGAATAGTGGGTGGTTCTCATTCTGTTTCTAATACTCCAAATATTGTTAGATGGAATAATGCAATACAATATATTAAAAATCATCCAGAGATAAGAGATGTCGTTGTTTCTGGTGGAGATCCTTTAACACTTTCTGATATATCTCTAAACTATATTTTGAGTAAATTAAGAGAGATTAAACATATTGAAATAATTAGAATAGGTACAAAAGTCCCAGTTGTTCTTCCTATGAGAATTACAAAGAATCTTTTAAGAATTCTTAAGAAATATCACCCATTGTATATGAGTATACATTTTACTCATCCAGATGAGATAACAGAAGAGGTGAAATTTGCATGTAACAGCATAGCAGATGCTGGTATTCCTATGGGGTCACAAACAGTCCTTTTAAAAGATATAAATGATAATCCAGAGACAATGAAGAGTCTCTATCATAAATTATTAATGATTAGAGTAAGACCTTACTACTTATATCAATGTGATCCTATAGTAGGCTCTGCTCATTTTAGAACCCCTGTTGAGACTGGCATCAATATAATAGAAAATTTAAGAGGTTGGACATCCGGATATGCTATACCTCACTATGTTATAGATGCACCTGGGGGGGGAGGTAAAATTCCTATTTTACCAGATTATTATATTGGGAAGGATGAAAATGGGAATATCATACTACGAAATTATGAGGGTAATAGATATCTCTATCATAATGATAATTAAAAAGAAAAAAGAGGCTATCTTATGATAGCCTCTTTTTTATCTATGGCTGGATATTTACATTATCGTGTGCAAGGTAGTATTTAAAGGTATTTTGCCAATCATATACATAAAGATATACACTTGTATCATCCGTCTGGTCATAGAAATAAATATACAATTTATCCCCGGCTTCATCAGAATATGCTGTTCCTATAACAGCAGCTACTTCTGCCTCTTGTTCTGGGGTAGGTGACATATTCTCTCCATTTAGATAGTCCAATGCTCCCGGCGATAATTGATCACCATAAATAAGGAAGAAAGAATCCGGAGTAGTGTCAATTGTTATTATAGTGACTCCGCTTGCAGTATTGTATATATCGTCTACATAGCTATTATCGTTCATAGTCTCATCATATGACTCAAATTCTTGCCATTCATCATTATACATACTGACATAAGAATCATCGCTTAAATCAGTATCTTCTGTCCATGTTCCATTCTCCCACCATGCAAAATATGTTTCATCTCCATTTCCGTCAAAAGCCTCTTTATATTTCCATACTACTGGTATATTATTATTCATTGGATCTGTGTAAGAATATGTTGATTCTAAGTAACCACCATTATCATCTGCATATCCCTCAGCTTTATAACTATAATTACTTAAGTCATCATTAATTACATTTTCATAGATAATATAAACCCCGTCTAAATTGGCATTAGACGAATCCTCTTTTAATGTAATAGAATAGAAATTGGTATGATTAAAGTCATTGGAATTATCTACTGGGTCATCCTGGAATTGTTCGTGAATATAAAACATCTTTGATAATTTTTTGGAATCATCATAGACAAAACTATAAATAGTACTATACTTATAATTTGCCTTATTCATCATATCATTTGTCCCTTCAAAAATATCTTCCCATACAATTTTTATCTTTTTCTTATCGTCTGACCAATAAACCTGTTGATTTTGAATATTCTTGTAATCATCTGAGGTTTGCTCCATATAGACCTCTTTATAGAGTTTATTAAAATCTGGATCAGGTGAATTTTTATAGTAAAAAGGATTTATACCCCATTCAGTTCCTATCATATCTTTAAAACTATCAATTTACTCTCTAACAAAATCATCTGGGGCAAAATATTTCATCTTTTCAATGAATTCTTGAGTAATAGTAATTGTTTTATCCTCAATAAGAGTATCAGAAGGTGATAGATCCTTTACTATCTCATCAATATACATCAGTTGAAAAAGAATATTTTTAATCTCACCTTGCATTTGTTCCACAGTCATAGCAATCTGATCTCTTGCATAGCTACCACTGCCAGATCCGCTCTTTCGAGGATCAAAAGGACCCGCATTAGGGTCATTTTGAATAGAATCAGGGACATCAACCATAAATTTAGATGGGACAATTTTTGTGGTTATCTGGTTTGTATTATTAGTATTATTATTTTGTGGGTTGTCCTGTGTATTAGTAGGGCATCCTAATAATAATACTACTAATAAACTAATCACCAAACTCACACTAATTAAGATGTTTTTCATAAAAAACTCCTAAAATTAAAAAATTATTATTTTATG
>DAONLM010000048.1:0-16257 GCA_035406685.1 Spirochaetota bacterium | reverse complement strand
TAATTTTTTCTAATAAAGTTTTATTTATAACAAAATCATACTTTTCCATATTTTTCCTCCTTACAAAAAAATTGTTTTCTAATTATTAATCACAAAATTTTTGAGAAAATCCTTTACAACTTTTACAAAAAAAAATAAAAAAGTTGCCTAAAAAAAATCACATCCTAATAAAATGATAAAGTTCAATTAATTTAATTTTTATACAAAAATAGTAATCACAACAAAAAAAAATTACTGATTTCTTTAAGAATCTAATATGATAAAGATTTGGTTAAATACTTAACAAGAATAAAATCGTATTTCAAATAGAGATAAAAAAATTATCTTATTTATCCGTTAAGCAAATTATTTCTTATTATCCTTTCATAACTGCATTAAATTTACAAACCCTATAACAACTTCCACATTTAATGCACTTATCCTGAATAATTATATGCTTCTTTTTAACTTCTCCCTCAATAGCATTAACAGGGCATGCTCTCTTACATGCTGTACATCTAGTGCAATTATCGTTAATATCAAAAGTAATTAAAGATGGACATACACCAGCAGGACATTTTTTATCTCTAATATGAGCAATATATTCATCCTTAAAATATCTTAAAGTAGTAAGAACTGGATTTGGAGCAGTCTGCCCAAGTCCACACAAAGAGCTATTTTTTACCTTCATTGCAAGATCTGATAATATATCAAGATCCTCCATTACACCATTACCTTCACATATCCTTGTTAAGATCTCAAGCATTCTTTTTGTCCCTATTCTACAAAAAGTACACTTACCACAACTTTCAGACTGAGTAAAATTTAAAAAGTATCTTGCCACATCGACCATACATGTATCTTCATCGAGAACAACCATTCCACCAGAACCAACAATTGCACCTGTTGCCATTAATGACTCATAATCAACAGGAGTATCCAGTAATGATTCTGGAATACATCCACCAGAAGGACCACCTAATTGAACTGCTTTAAATTTTTTATTATCCTTGATGCCACCGCCAATATCAAAAATAATCTCTCTTAACTTAATTCCCATTGGGACCTCTACAAGGCCACCATTATTAATTCTACCAGCAAGAGCAAAAACCTTTGTCCCTTTTGATTTCTCTGTTCCATATTTATTAAAAGATTCAGCACCATTTGCTAAAATATAACTAACACAAGCAAATGTCTCAACATTATTGATATTAGTAGGCTTGCCCCATAAACCACTTACTGCTGGGAAAGGTGGCCTTAATCTCGGCATCCCCCTCTTACCTTCAATACTTGCCATTAAAGCAGTCTCTTCTCCACAAACAAAAGCACCAGCCCCCTCTTTGACATGTATATCAAAAGAAAAATTACTCCCCAATATGTTCTTACCGAGTAAATTCTTCTCTCTTGCCTGATTTAAAGCATCTTCAAGTCTTTTTAATGCAAGAGGGTATTCTGCTCTACAATATATATACCCCTCATCAGCACCAATTGCATACCCACAAATAAGCATACCCTCTATAACAGCATGAGGATCACCTTCTAAAACACTTCTATCCATAAAGGCACCTGGATCCCCCTCATCCGCATTGCAGATAACATATTTCTTATCATTCTTTGAAGAATATGCAAACTTCCATTTCATACCAGTAGGAAATCCAGCTCCTCCTCTACCCCTCAAACCAGAATCAGTTACGATCTGAATAACCTGTTCCTGAGTTAATGATAAAGCCTTTTTTAAACCTTCATAACCACCACGATTTATATAATCATCTATCTTTTCTGGATCAATTATCCCGGTATTTCTCAAAACAATTCTTTCCTGTTTATTAAAATGATAATTATCTTCGGTTTTATATACAATAAATTTTTCTAAGGGTTTATTTTCAAGAATATGCTCTTTAAAAATTTTCTCTGCTATATTTTCATCAACATTTCCATAAAGAAATTTTGTATTATCTTTTAAAACCTCAACAAGAGGTTCCCTATAGCACATCCCAATACAACCAGTCTCTTTTAAAATAATATCTTTCTTATCTTTTATTAACTCTTTTAATTTTAAAAGAGTCTTCTGAGCACCTGCTGCATTTCCACAGGTTGCAGTTCCCACTTTTATTTCTATCATATTGTTTTACCCTCTCTTTCTGCTTCATAATATTGATCAATTATTTTTGCTAATTTATCATTTGTTAACTTACCATAAGTTTTATCATTTATCATTACAACCGGAGCAAGAGAACAACATCCAAGACAGGCAACCTCATGAATTGTAAAAAGCCCATCCTTTGTTGTCTCTCCATTAACAATACCGAGTTTTGCCTCAAGCATTGCATCAAGAATCTTTATGCCACCAACATGACAGGCAGTACCATGGCAGGTTTTTATAACATATTTACCCATTGGAGTAAATCTAAACTGAGCATAAAAACTGGCAACACCATACACGTCACTCGGATTTAATTTTAACGCCTCGGCAATATACCTCATTGCATCTTCTGATAAATATCCGAATTCCTCCTGTGTCTTTTGGAGAATAGGAATTAAAGCCCCTTTACTATTTTTATAAGGTAAAATAATTTCATCTAATTTTTTTAAATCTATACTCATAAAGATATCCCTGATAATTAATTTATTTAATAATATCATAAATTAATTTAATTAGCAATAAAAAAATATAACTAAAAAAATTGTTTTTTTTAAAAAAAAATACTACAATAATTTTAAAAGAATATGTGTTTTTTTATCTAAAGGGGAATTCATATGCATAATAAGATAAAAGTATTAATAGTAGAAGATGAATTAATTATCTCAAAAAGTATTGAAATGATTCTAAAACAAGTAGAATATGAAACAAGCGTAACCAAAAATGATATAGAAACTTTAGGCATTTTAAAAACATTCATTCCAGATATAATTTTAATGGATATTAACTTAACAGGTAGTGTAATGGATGGAATAGATCTTGCAAAAGAAATTATAAAAAAATATGATATACCTGTTGTTTTTGTAACAGCCCATACAGATGAAGAAATAATAGAAAGAGCCAAAAGAGTTAGCCCTTATGGCTATATTGTTAAGCCAATTGATCCAAAAAATCTTGTAATTATAATAAAGATAGCCTTATATAAACACAAATATGAAAAAATTATAAGAGAAAAAGAGAGCTGGTTTTCAAAATCTCTTCAAAGTATAAGTGAAGGATTTATCTCTACTGATTTAAATGATAATATAAAATTTATAAATAGATCTGCTTTAAATTTTATTGATTCAAAAGAGAATGATGTAATTGGTAAGAATATTAATTTAGTTTTAACATTTTTTAAATTAGAAGATGTGACTACTGAAATGCTTCTTCCAACTAATTATATAAATTTTTTGAAAAGTAATCCCAACATAGCAGAAAATATAAAGATTATAGTAACCAAAGACAAAAAATTTTTTCTTACTCAAATCGTAAAAGAAGAGATTGTAGATAACAATCAAAAATATGGCTATGTTTATTTAATTAAAGACTTAACAAAGACCATCTTAATGACTATAGAACTGGAGATTAAAAATAGACATTTAAATGAATTAAGTATATCTGTGAGCAAAAAAATCGCAAATCAGATAAAAAATATAATCGAAGAGAGAAATAAATTAAAAGAGAGAAATGAATTTATAGAGAATGAACTTGCTATTGCAAGAAAGATACAGATATCAATGTTACCTAAGGAATCACCTTATCAAAATATATATTTTATATACCATCCAGTAGATAGTGTTGGTGGCGATTTTTTTGATTTTGTAAAATTTAGAGAGCCAGAGTTAATAGGGATATTCTTATGTGATGTATCAGGTCATGGCTTATCGGCTGGTTTTGTAACAACAATGATAAAAAATTTAATTTTAGAATCTGGTAAGTATAAATTAAATCCAAAAGAGTTGCTCTATTATCTTAATAATCTTTTACTTGAAAAAACAGCAGGGCATTTTATCACTGCATTTTATGGAATATATAATCTCAATACAAAAAGTTTAATATATTCGAGTGCAGGCCATAATCCACCTTTTCTTATTACAGAAAAAGAGATTATAAAATTACAGGAGTCTTTTAGTCTTCCTCTTGCCGTATTTAATAATGAAGAACATATAAAGAAAGGGGTTTTTTATCAAAATTACGAAATAAAAATAGAAACCAATTCAAGATTATTAGTATATACAGATGGAATAATTGATATAAAAAAAGTTTCTGATGATACAATAAGAAGCGATGAAAATTTTATTCTTGATTTAATAAAAAAATACAGAAATGAAAATGACAACAAAATATTTTTAACTTCTATCTTAAATGAACTGATTGAATTTAGAAATGATAAGAAATTTGAAGATGATATTACAATGATTAGTATAACATAATCAAGTTTAAAATACTTTAAATCACTAAGAAAAATATGTAAACCTATTTTCTCTAATAAATCCGATTAATTTTATATTATTAGCAATAGAATATTCAATAGCCTGATAAGAAAAAGTTGCCTTTGTTAGAATAGAAGAAAAACCGATTCTTTCAATCATCTTTACTATACTGTTATTAACACGACAGGAAAGAAATATAAATTTCACATCATCTATTTTCTCTTTATTCTTAATTAGAAATCCAGCAATTTTAGATATACAATTATGCCTTGCTATATCCTTTGCAAAATATATTGGATTAGCATCATTATCAAATATACAAGCCCCATGAAGTCCAGCAGTCTCTTTAAATATTACAGACTTTTCATTAAGAATATTATACATTTTAAATATATTTTCTGGTTTAATATTAGTCTCAACTTGAGAAAGTAAAGGCTTTTTATTAGACTCTATCTCATACTGACAACAGCATTTTAAATTATAATCAAGATCATTATAAATTATTTCACATTTATTAGAATAAATCTTTATATTATTTAAAATATGATCAACTTCAATCTTTGTTCCTAAAAATATAGATCCATACGCAAGATATTCTAAATCCTCATCTATTGTAACAATACTCTGGATACGACAATTGTTTATATAAATATCAAGATATTTCTCTTTTATTACTTTTTCTTCTATATATTCAAATTTGTTATTTAAAAATCTCTTTGCCTTTACATTTTTAACAATATTATAACTCATATTTATTATTAAATTTTTCAAAATGAAGTTTATTAAAATCCATATCCTTTTCATCCTTTGGAGCAAGTATTTCATCCTGATATCCAATTGATATTATTGATTCTACCTCATAATGAACAGGTATATCAAGAATAGATTTTACATACTCTGATGCTTCTCTATTCTCACTATTTTTTCTATTTCTTATCTGAATCCAGCATGCCCCAAGTCCAAGATCTTCTGCCATTAAAAGTAAAATGGTAGAAGCAATTGAACAATCCTCTATCCAGACATCAGATTTTTTTGTATCTGCTATTACAACTATTCCGAGCATACTATTTTTTAAGAATTCAGCCCCATGTTTTGATCTTGATAATAAATTTAACTTCTCTCTATCCTTAACAACAATAAATTCCCATGGATTTATCCCTCTTGAAGAAGGTGATAAAAGTGCTGATTTTAATAAGATATCGATTTTTTCCTTCTCTATCTCTATTTTTTTATATTTTCTAATACTTCTTCTTTTTTTGATTAATGGAAACAACATATATCCCCCTATATTTTACTTATATTTAACTCTTTGATTAATCTAACAAGATAGGTTCTCTCTATATCTAAAGCCTTTGCAGTCTTTGTCTGGTTGTAATTATTCATCTCAAGAGCCTTTATAATATACTCTCTCTTAAAATCTGTAATTGCCTCTTTTAAACTCTTTAATTCAAATTTTTTATTAAAATTACTAATCTCAATATTAAAATCATTTTCATCAAGAACCAAACCAGTAGAAAGAACAACCGCTCTCTCAATAGTATTCTCAAGTTCTCTAACATTTCCAGGCCAATCATATGACTTTAATTTTAAAAGTGCAGAATCTGTTATGCTTTTTATCTCTTTTTTATTTTTAATACAATACTTCTTTATAAAGAAATTAACAAGATCTCCAATATCCTCTCTTCTCTCTCTTAACGGCGGAATTTTTATAGGGACCACATTCAATCTATAATAGAGATCCTCCCTAAACTTTTTTTCCCTCATTAAAGATAAAAGATCTCTATTTGTTGCGGCAATTATTCTTATATCAGTATATATAGATTCTGATGAACCTAACTGTTCATAAGTCTTGAATTGCAAAACCCTTAATAATTTTGCCTGAATTGCTAAACTTAAATCCCCTACTTCATCAAGAAAGAGAGTCCCACCATTTGCAAGCCCAAGTTTACCAATATAATCATTTCTTGCGTCTGTAAATGCTCCCTTCTTATGCCCAAACAGTTCATTTTCTAAAAGAGTATCTGGAAGAGCAGCACAGTTTATTGAGATAAAAGGCTTATCTTTTCTTAAGCTCTTTTCTTTAATATAAGTTGCTATTAACTCTTTACCGGTCCCACTCTCTCCAAGTATTAAGACCGGCGTATCAGTTATAGCAACTCTCTCACAAATAGATAGTATATCTTTTAAAAGAGTACTATTGCCAACTATCTCTGTCATAAAAAAATGTAATTACTGCTTCTTTGATTTTATCAAATCCTCAAGAGTATATTTACTATCTTCTTTATTATTATGAATAAATGCCTCTACCTTTTTCTTTTCTTCTTTTTTAATATATTCTTTTATTGAAAGTTTTATACTTCTCTTCTTAGTATCAAGTTCTAATATTAATACTTTTATTTTATCACCAACTTTAAAATTTTCTTTTAAACTCTTTCTTATCTCATCTATTCTACCAAAACCAAGCTGAGAGATGGGAATATTTGTAATAAGATTATCAATAACTTTAACATCGAGTCCCTTTGTATCATCAATACTTACTATTTCTACTTCTATTACATCACCATTTTTAAATTTATCTTTTAATACTTTCCAGGGATCTTCAGTAAGATGTTTTACACTAACTCTGATCTTTCCTTTTTTATATTCATTTGCTATAACAATACACTCTATCTCATCCCCAACTTTATAAATTGAATTCAAATTCTTTATCTTTTCTGTCCATGAAATATCATCTATATGTAAAAGAGCTTCTATCCCTTCTTCAAGTTCAATAAAAAGCCCAAATGAAACAATATTTTTGATTTTTCCTTTTACTTTTGTTCCTTCCTTATATTTATCTTTCACTTTATCCCATGGATTTTCGAGTAAATGCTTAAGACTTAGATTAACTCTCTTTCTATCATTGTCTATTTTTATTATTTTAACTTCAACAACATCTCCTTTTTTAAACATCTCAGATGGATTCTTAACATTTCTTGTCCAGGAAATATCAGAGATATGAAGTAATCCTTCTACACCATCAATAATACTAACAAAAACCCCATAAGTTGTAAGAGAGACTACTTTACCCTTAACCACATCATTTTCTTTGAATTGTTTAATAAATTTATCCCATGGTTCTTCTTGAAGTTGCTTTAATCCAACAGCAATTTTACCTTTATCCTTATCTATTTCCAAAATTTTAACTTTTATCTTATCTCCTACTTTTAAAAAGTCATTCACATTATTAACTCTCAACCAGCTTATATCTTTTATATGTAAAAGAGCCTCAACTCCATTCTCTATCTCAACAAATGCTCCATAATTAGTAATAGTCTTTACAATCCCTTCTACAATCTCATCCACCTTAGCCTGTTCAAAAAACTGCTTTCTTGCAACATTGCTCTCTTCTAATAAATATCTCTTTCTATTAGCAATAAAATCAATATCAATAGCATTAGACTTCTTATTAGTAGACTTATTACTATCTTTAACTTTTAATTTTTCAATGTAAAATTTAATCTTCTCACCAATAAATTTTTTATAATCCACATTTTCAGAGAGATCAAAATTAAAAAAAGGTATCAACCCAAGAAGAGACCTATATTTTACAACAACACCACCGGTAATAACATCAGTAATAATCCCCTCTACTATCTCTTTCTCTTTTATAGTAGTTAAAAGATTCTTTCTGTCCATAATAGCATCGGCCTTCTGTTTTGAAACTATTGGATCACCATTTTTCCCCTCTAATCTAACAAGAAAGACATTCACTTCGTCGCCAATTGATGGTTTTTTCTCAAATTCAGATAAAGGAATCTTTGCCTCTGACTTATGCCCAAAATCTAAAAACACAGTATCAGAACTAACCTCTATAACAGTAGCCTTAATTACTGAATTTTCTTCATAGTTTTTAAAACTATCTTTATAGATTTTGTCAAGGTCCTTTTTTTGCAAACTGCTTAAATCTTCAAAATCATTTAAATCTAAATCTGTTGTCATATTTTAAACCCCACTTTCAATAATTATATCTAAGATTTTTTGCACAACTTCCTCTAATGTTAAGAAGCTTGTGTCTATATAAATTGCATCATCTGCAATTTTTAACGCTCCAAATGGTTTATTTTTATCATTCTCATCTCTCTTTATAATAGACTCTTTTATCTCATCAAGAGTCATATCTGTATGCTTTTCTTTATATCTTCTCTCTGCTCTCACATCTACCGATGCATCCAGATAAAATTTAAAAGTAGCATCTGGGAAAACAACTGTTCCTATATCTCTTCCATCCATAATAATTGACTTATTCTTTGCATATTCATTCAAAAAGAGGTTTACTCTCTTTCTTATATCAATATTATTTGATACTGGTGAGACTAATTCTGTAACCTCTTTTGTTCGCAAATACTCTGTTACATCATTGCCATCAATTAATACTCTGCCATCCTTTAATTCAATCTTTATCTTCTCTAAAAGATTTTTTATGCCTATATAATTCTCTATTTTTATTTTACTGTCAAGTAATTTTTTTGTAATTCCTCTATAAATTGCACCAGAGTCAACATATTCAATATTCAAATCACTTCTTATTGAGTTTAATCTTTGCGCCACAAGTTTGGCACATGAACTTTTACCAGCACCAGCAGGTCCATCTATTGCAATTATTATTCTCTTAGCCATAAATTAGTTTTAAAATTTTCTCCTTTGAAAAAATTTTATACTCCCCTTCTTTTAATAAAAGGCTTTTTAACTCCATATTACCAATCTTTGTCCTGCAAAGACTATTTATATCAATATTAAAATAGTTAAATACAATCCTTATCTCTCTTTTTTTCCCTTCTATTAAATAGACCTTTATCGTATTATAGTCAACTATTTTTATATCATACGCTTTATAAAAAATATTATCTATCCTTATCCCTTTTATAAAATTGTCTGACATTCTTTTTAAAGTATCTTTAAAATCTTTTTTATTCTTAAAATCTACCTTAACAGTATACTCTTTTATAATATTATTAGATGGATGAATTAAACTATTAGCAAACTCACCATCATTTGTCAAGATTAATAAACCACTCGACTTATAATCGAGTCTTCCCACAGAAAAAATATTTGGGATATTAATATCAACTATATCATAAATTGTCCTTCTATTAGCAAGATCTTTTCTTGAACAAACAGTATTCACTGGCTTATTCAAGACAAGATAGATATTCTCCAATTTATTTATTCTTTTACCATCTATCTCAACAATATCAGACTCATTGACAATTGTCGCAATATTTGTAACAACATTTCCATTAATCTTTACTCTACCATCAAGTATATATTGTTCACTCCCCCTTCTTGAAGCAACGCCACATAAGGCAAGATATCTATTTAACCTTATACCCTTATTCTCACTCTTCATCAATAACAAACTCTTCACTCTTTAATTCTGTAACTTTTGGCAAATCTTTTATACTCTTTAAATTAAAAAGTTTTAAAAACTCTGTTGTTGTCCCATACATTAATGGCTTACCTAAAACATCCTTTCTTCCCACTATTTCAATAAGATTTTTTTCTAATAAAATTTTTATAGCATTATCAGAAGAAACCCCTCTAATATCCTCTATCTCAGCCTTTGTAATTGGTTGTCTATATGCTATTATGGAAAGCACTGTTAATACTGCTTGGGACAATCTTGTCTTACTTTTTATGTTATAAATATCTTTAAGTTCATTAAAAATCTCTTTTTTTATATTAAAGAAATAACCACCATCTATCTCATCTATAAAAATAGCATGAGATGTATCGTTATATTTATTATTAAGTTCTCTTATGGCATTAACAATAGTAATATTGTCTAAATTTGTTAACTTTGATATTTTTTCAAGACTAACAATCCCATTTTCGTAGAAAATAATGGCTTCAATAAGAGCTAATAAATCCCTCTTATCCAAAAACACCCTCTTTTCCTTAGATTTTTAATTTTAAAGATAATTCAGTTATAATTGATTTTTTCTGTTTTGTCAAAATTTTTTGAAGTCAAAAATCTAACTTTTTAGTGAAAATTTAATTATCTCTTCAAAAAAAATAAATATGATAAATTTATTCCAATAAAATTCAAGACTTTTTCAAAAAAAATTAATTTTTTTGAAAAAACATGTAAAGGATTTTCTCAAAAATTTTGTGATTAATATATAGAAAATAATTTTTTTAAAAAAGGGGTAAAATATGATTGAGTTTGAATTTGTTGTTAATAAAGATTTATATGAAAAAATTAAAAATTTAAAGAATCAAAAAAATAAAAGTATCTCTGCGATTGTCAGAGATATACTATTAAAAATGGCATTTTTTCTTACTAAAAAGCATATTGAAGAACCAATAAGAAAAAAAGACTATCCAAGAATTAATGCAACTAAAAAGATAAGAACATATTTGCCAAAGGAGATATACAATCAATTAAAGATGCTTCATCATCAATTAAATACCTTCAGTATGGCGACTCTTTTGAGGGAAATAATGGAGGTATATTTCAAAGGTGTTGAAGAGTATGGTGAAGAGGAGTTTATGGAGATAACAAAGAAAGTAAGCGAGGAGATCGAGATGATGAGAAAAAATAAGGTAAAGGTAAGGAAGGTTGGGCAAGATATCCCCCATTCAGACTCCAAACTATACAGTTATTTAATGTATTTTGCCCAAAATTTCTCTCTTACTGAGTTTCAATTTCTATAAAATTTTATTATTCACGGTTAATCAGTAAACATTTATACTCTTTTAAAGAATTGACATAACATAACTCTATCTCTTTAACACAACCAAAACTTTTTATAAAAAAAAATTAAAGTATACTTTCTTATTTTGGTAGGACAATTATCTCAACCCTTCTATTTTTACTTCTACCCTCTTCTGTTGAATTATCCCCTATTGGCTCTGTCCCGCCTTTACCTTCATAAGATAATAACTCTGGATTAAATTTATGTTTTTGAACAAGATAATTTAAAACACTCTTTGCCCTCTCTTCAGAAAGAATCTGTTGTTGTTTGGGTTTTCCTATGTCTGCTGTATGGCCTATAATAATTATATGATTTGATCTATAATTTTCTAAAATCAATGCTATCTTATCAAGCCTTTTTTCCTCCACTTCTGTAAGAATAGCACTATCTGGCTTAAATCTAATATTCTCCAAAGAAATTGATAGACTCTTATCATCTTTAATCTCAATTTTTGTATTATTATCTTTGTCTCTTTCAATATTTTCTTTTATCTTATCTACCTCTTCTTTCTTAATCGGCGGTGGAACCTCATATTCAGAAATAGAATTACCACTTGCCTCAATAACAGTATTATCTTGAAGAATATAAGTATAATCAAAAATCTCTTCGATTCTCTTTACCCTTCCATCATCTATATTAAACTCTATTAAAAAATCATTAAATCCTACAAATTTTATTATGTTAAAAATTTTAAAAATCTCTTTATTCCTTTCATAACTAAAAATCGCTTTTGCTGAAATTATTGCAATACTTTTGCCATCAATATTTCTAATATCACCTAATCTATAGACAATATCAAAATCAAGTCTTAATCTGGGGCTCTTCTTACCAAAAAATCTAACATTATAAAAAGAGCTGGCTATCCAACTATCTCCAATTTTAATATCCCTATTATCAAACTGTGGAAAATCATGATATCCCTCATTAAATTCAAGTTTTTTAGTCTTTCCGAAAATAGTCTTTTGATATTTATATTTATAATTGTTTTCAACTTTATAAATTTTTTGATTAAATATATTCTCCTGCATCAAGGTATAAATTTTAGATTCAAGCAAAGTACTATCTTTTAAAATTTCTTTTGTAGTAATATAGGAGACCTCTTTTATCTTTGTCTCGCCGTTGTATTCCCCATTAACTATTTGCCTTATAACTGAGTTTGTTTCAATATATAAAACTTCTCCAATCCGAAATTTATATTTTAACTCAATGGATGAAATATTAAGAGTTATAAAAATAATTATTATTAAAATATATTTAATTTTCATATAGGCAGTTTAATAATAATTGAACCATCAAGAGAAAATGTTAAAATCTTATGCATTATGGGATATTTGATTTTATTAATCTGTTTTCTATAAAAATAGTAAGAAATTATCTCACACACACCAAAAATAATTGCAAATGTCCCAAGAACAAAATATGAGACTGGATCAAATATTTTATGATGAATATCAACAAGCCTATCCCTATATGACTGAGCTAAATTTGAAGGAACTTCATATTGCCAGAACATATCAATTGGGTTAAACATTCTAATAATAGAAACCAATATACCTGCTAAATATAAAAAACTACCATACAATACCCCACCATAATAAGGAATAAAAGCAAAACCAGCCAATAAAAAATGATAACCAAAATAGATAAAAGGCAATGATTCACTCATATTGGTAAAAGTAGGCATAAGAATATTTGTTGCACTCTTAATAGAATCTGATGTCTCTTTAATGTCTTTTGATATATTCACAGCATAGCCAAGATATGCAAAACTATTAACCACTGCAAATAAGCCGGTAGTGCCATAAGATGTCCAGTAAAGAATTTTTGCAGTATCATATTTTGAAATTTTAGTAAATTTCCCCTTGTCTTCGCTATCCGAAGTTACATCCTTCTCATTGGTAAAAAGACCAAAAACAAAATTAAATAAAAAAAATATAATAATTACTCTTTTCATATAAATTATTATAGCACAAAATAAAAAAATGTCAAAAAAATCTTACTTAGAGATAGAAATTATTTTATCAAGATTAATATCTCTAAAGACCTCAAAAAGTCTATCAGAAACATGAACTATCTTAAACTCTCCACCAATCCCATCTATATATTTATAAAATCTTAAAATTTTACCAATACCACTCGAATTTATAGACTCAACATTCTTTAAATCAAGATTGACATTCTTTATACTCGGATTTGACATTATCTCTTGAAATTTAGTATTTAACTCAGAACTTGAAGAAGCATCTATTATCCCTTCCACATATATATCTGCTGTATCTTCATTGTAATAATATTTTATATTCACATCCTCCCCCTATTTTATACCAAAAATTTTTCTATCTAAATAATTTTCCTCTTTCATACAATTAAATATCTTAATATCTTTAATATCGTCTGAATATTTTAATTCTTCACTAATTCTATCTTCTATGCTCTCATTAAAAGTAATAAACTCATTAAAATCAGCAGCCTGTCCCATTGAAATATCACTTATTCTTGCTCTTTTCTCATTAAATATTGTATCAAAATTTATCCTTATATTATCATTTTTCTTATTTAAAATAAAGTGAAATTTAGAAAATTTAAAATTAATAAGACTCTTTTGATAATCTGTGGCTAAATTAGCTGTAATTATTATTTTAACTGGCTTCTTAATCTCAATTGCCTTTACTTCAATATAAGAAGGAGTAGATGTGGCTTTATTCACTCTTACATAAATACTCAATGTTTCATAAAAACCGTATCTTACAATTACCTTAACTGTTCCGAGTTTTTTAGGAATAAATGGAGTAATATATAAAATTCTTTCCGGAACATTTGGATATATACCGATAATATCCTGATAAAAAATTCTACAAAATTCAGCAACAGACCATGCCTGACTATATGTACCAGAAGGATTAACCTCATTATTTACAAGAAAAGGATCGGCAAGTTCACTCAAAGTTCCAATAGCACCAACATGAAGGATCTGATGAGATAAATTGTTTAAATGCTCAAATACAAAATCCTTAAATCCTAAATTAACCCCACATTTAATAAAGCTACCACTAAGCCATTGCCATATTGCCCCATTATGATATGCCGCATCTTTATGATATTTATCGGAAATATGAATTGGATGAAAATCTTCATCATCTTTTGAAAGAGAACTAACCCCATGTTTATATACAAGTTTTGGAGTAAAATATTTAAAAACTTTTAAAATAAACTCTTTGCTAAATAAAGAGGGAATGCCGGGTAACATTGAATAATGAATAGCAAGAAAAACATTTGGCCTTATTTTAGTACCCGGCGTCATATCTTTATTCAGATGATCATAAAGATAAGGGGGATTTTCAGAAAAAAAATATTTTAAAATAGAATTCTTTAATTTTTCTGCTTCTAATTTATAACTAATCTTTTTAGAAACAAGATCATTAACACTCAAATTCTTTGAATAAGTAGGAAATCTATTATTATAAAACTCAACAACATAATCAATAATATTAATAACACAGTATAATGCTGTATACCATAATACCTCTATCTCAATTGCCTTATCCCCTCTTGGAGAATATGGATACTTTCCATCTTTTTTAGCATCCATCCAATCATCAGAATCATTATGAAGATAGAAATTATTTTTATCTTTATTCTTTATATAAACCCCATCTATTGCAATTAAAATCGAATTTAAGAGACTCAAAATAGAATTGTAGTCTCCAGTATATAAAAAGTATTCATATATTTCACGAATAAATAGAGGAGTTGCATCAGCAGTATTGTATAATATATTATCCTCTCTAAATATAACATTTGGGATCTTACCGTAATTTGGAGACTTCTTATTAAGACACTGCCTTTTTATAAATGTCTCAATAATATGCAATGCCTCTTCATATCTTCCAGTAACAAGAGAAATACCCGGGAGGGATATAAATGTATCTCTCCCCCAATTATTATCAAACCACGGATATCCAGCCCATATACCGATATTATCATTCTTATGCATAACAAATGTCTGGCCTGAAAGTATCGCATGAGATAATGCTATATTAAACTCATTATTTTCTGTCTCAAAATTTGAAAATCTTAAAGAAAGTATGGAATTCTTTATATGCTGTTTTTTTAGAATATTTAATTTTAGAATATTTGAATTAAATAAAGACTTTAATCTATCAACATCAGTATGATATAAAAGATAAATTTCTGGTGGATCTTCTGTTTTTTTACTATTTATCAAGGTAATTGATAAGGATTTATCTTTAATCTCTGATTTATCTATACTATATTCATAAGGTACAGAAAAAATACAAAAAGCCTTATCAAAACCAAACCCTTCTCTTACTGGATTAGAATATTCGAGTAAAATAAACTTACTATTTTTTTCAAGAACTTCAAATGCAGAAGAAATTTCAAAATTAAAATTCCATTTTTTCTTAAATGAGGGTAAAACATTCTTATTTTTTAATTCTACTAAAAAGCCATTATTTTTTCTAAATAAAGAACAGTCAAGTATATCTCCATTTGAATAATGAATATCTATTGAAATTATAGAATTTATCTTGTTTTTAACTATTTTATTAGAAATATAAACAGAATCAAAAATCTTAAAACCATTAAAATATAACCCATCAAATTCATTATTAAAATCTGAGACAGAAAAATATGTATATAAATTATCTGATTGAATAAATCGTTTATTCTTATCTGCGGTTAATCTAAGCTTAGAAAGAGAAATCATATTCTATCCTTGATATAAATTAATTTTAAATATTATACAAAATATATATAATTCAAAATTTTTATTTTGTCAAAAAATAATTAAATAAAAATATTATTTTATTTTCAAGCATTTTTTTCACAATATACCCTCTACAACTTATGCGACAATTGTTATTCTATTTTTTTAAAAAACAATAAGATATTCCTATTACCAGATATATATTCTCAAAAAATTTTATTTTGTCAAAAAGTTAAACTATCTTTGTAATGTTGAAAGCAGAGTTATGGTAGGATAATTTTTGAGTAAGAGTAATAAAATAAAGAAAATTTTTTAAAAGTTTTTGTTTCTATAGAAATTGAATCTGTTTTAAGCAAAAATCTGTGCCAAAAACAAGGTAATAATATACTTCCTGGTCGATATAAAAGGGGATATCTGGAT
>DAONLM010000047.1:0-16303 GCA_035406685.1 Spirochaetota bacterium | reverse complement strand
ATAAAGATAAGGATGAGAGGATTCATCCAGATATCCCCTTTTATATAGACCAGGAAGTATATTATTACCTTGTTTTTGGCACGGACTTTTGCTTAAAACAGATTCAATTTCTATAAAGACTGGCATTTTTTAAAATTTTCTCTTTCTATTACTCTTCCTTCAAATTAATCTTAGGATAAGTCTGCTTTAAACACTATAATAATAGTTTAATTATTTGAATATAAGATTAAACCTAAAATTTATAAAATTTTATCTTTTTTACTATTTTTAAAGTAATTTTATTTTGATTATTATTTTACAAGGAAAAAAATTAATCTTGAGAATTGTCCTATTTTTTTTATACAGAAAAAATTATAGATTTTTAATAAAACTAAATTTTATAAAAAAATATTATTGCAATTTTTATAAAAATTTATTAAAATCATAAAAAGTTTTTAATAAAAATAGAGATATATAAAGGACGCAAAATGCTTACATTAGAATCTGTTGGTTTAAAAAAGATTGATGGGCCTATTTTAATCTTAGAAAGAAATATAGATGTAAAATATGATGAAGTTGTTAAAGTATATAATCCAGATAGAAGTTTTCAAATCGGTAAGGTTCTTGCTGTAAATGAAAAAAATATAGTCCTTCAAGTTTTTGGTAATACAACAGGTCTTTCTATCCAGAATACAACAGTAGAATTTACCGGCAAACCGATGACAATCCCTGTTAGTAGAGATATGCTTGGTCGTGTTTTTAATGGATTGGGAGAACCTTTTGATGGTTTGCCACAATTGTTTACAACTGACTATAGAGATGTAAATGGTTCAGCAATAAACCCTTATATAAGAGAGTATCCAAGAGATTTTATTCAAACTGGAATAAGTGTAATAGATGGGCTTACCACTCTTATAAGGGGCCAGAAATTACCTATTTTTAGTGGAAATGGGCTACCTCATAATATACTCGCTGCTCAAATAGTAAGACAAGCAAGATTAAAAAATAGCACAGAGGATTTTACCATAGTATTTGCTGGCATGGGAGTAAAATATGATGTTGCACGATATTTTATAGATAGTTTTGAAAAATCTGGTGTATTATCAAATGTAGTTATGTATCTATCTCTGGCTGATGCGCCATCTGTTGAAAGACTTTTAACACCAAGAGCAGCACTTACTGCTGCTGAATATCTTGCATTTGATCTTGGTATGCATGTTCTTGTTATAATGACTGATATGACAAATTATTGTGAAGCATTAAGAGAAGTTTCTACTACAAGAGGGCAGATCCCATCAAGAAAGGGCTATCCGGGTTATTTATATTCTGATCTTGCATCTTTATATGAGAGGGCAGGTAGAATTAAAGGTAAGAAAGGTAGTATTACACAAATACCAATTCTCTCAATGCCAAATGATGATATAACTCATCCTATCCCGGATTTAACCGGTTATATTACAGAAGGACAGATTGTTCTTGAAAGAGAATTATATCAAAAGAATATCTATCCACCAGTAGCAGGACTTCCCTCACTTTCAAGATTGATGAAGGATGGTATAGGTGAAGGTATGACAAGAGAGGATCATAAGGAACTTTCATCTCAGCTTTTTGCCTGTTATGCAAAAGTAAAGGAATTGAGAGCACTGGCATCTGTTATTGGTGAAGAGGAATTAAGTGATCTTGATAAGAAATATCTTTATTTTGGGGATGAGTTTGAAAAGAAATTTTTGACTCAGGACGAGTTTGAAAATAGAAGTATAGAAGAGACTCTTGATATTGGTTGGGAGTTATTAAAAATTTTGCCAGAAGCAGAATTGTATAGAATTAGCGAGAAATACATAAAAAAATATTTAAGAAAGGAAACATAATATATGGCTAAATTGAATATTCCACCAACAAAGAGTAATTTATTTAAAATAAGACAATCTCATAGTATAGCAAAAGAGGGATATAGTCTATTAAGTCAGAAGAGAGAAATTCTTGTTATAGAATTGATGAGTTATTTAGAAAGAGTAAAAAGAGTTGAAAAGGATTTATCTAAATTATTGAATGATGCCTATAATTCTTTTAAAAAAGCCATATATAGATTTGGCCATAAAGAGGTAGAAGATAAAGTAAAATTTATAAAATATGATTTTATAATGAAAAAAAAGACAAATAAATTAATGGGAATGATTTTACTTTCTGTGCATATTGATCCGCCTAAAATTAATTTACAATACTCTTTTTTAAATTCAAATGCTATTATTGATGAGACAACAAATAAATTTTTAAAACTTTTGACAGTTATATGTGAAATGGCAGAAATAAGAGCCATAGTATGGAGATTATCAAGAGAGGTGAAGAAAACACAAAGAAGGGTAAATGCTCTTGAAAAAATAGTGTTGCCAGAAAATGAAGAGACATTAAAATATATTGAAAGCTCATTGGAAGAGAGAGAAAGGGATGAACTTTTTATAAGTAAATTAGTTAAAACAAGAATGGAGCAAAATTAAAGGGGGAAATAATGAAGCCATTAATAAAAAAAATACTTGTAGCAATAAGTGGCTCAAATTCATCTTTAAATGCGGCAAAATATGCAATAATGCTTGCAAAAACATTTAAATTTGATCTATATGCTATTTATGTAATAGATACTTCAACTTTAAATGAGCTTTTGTTATTAAAAATATTCATTCAGGACGAATCTATGGAATATGAAAAAAGCCTTGAAACAAACGGGCAGAGATATTTAAACTATGTTGAAGAACTTGCAAAATCTAAAGGGGTAAAAATAGAAAAAATCTTAAAAAGAGGAAATGTCTCTATTCAAATTCTTGAAACAGCAGAAGAAATGAATATTGATCTTATATTATTAGGTGGCTGGGATATCAATAGATCTAAAAGAGATCTTTTATCAAGATCTCACATGGAAGTTTTAATGGATGCCAAAACTCCTGTTTTAATTGTAAAAGAAGAGGATATAGAGAATATATTCAAAAGATTTTAGATTATATAAAATAGGACAATTCTTCTATTATAAACACCTAAAATTTATCTTGCTTTCTGATAGTTTTTATCTACTATGTTAATTTACGATGATAAAGATGATTTAATTATCTAAAATTATAGTATATGAAAAACTTTGGGCAAAGTGCCTTCTCTATTTATTGACAAATCTTCTCTTTTAAGTTATATAAAAAAATCATGAAAACAGAACTATTTAATTTTGATATTCCAGAACATTTAATTGCTCAAAAACCCTCTGATAAAAGGTCAAATTCAAGACTACTTGTATATTATAAAGATAAGGATATAATTATTGATAGTTATACCAGAAATATAATTGATTTTTTAGATGAGAATTACTTTTTAATCTTTAATAACTCAAAGGTAATACCGGCAAGAATCAAGATAATAAAAAAAAAGAGTAATAATCAGGGTGAGGCCCTATTATTGAAAATAATAGACAAAAATACAATTCAATGTCTTATGGATAAAGCAAAAAGATATAAAAATGGCGAAGTTATAATATTTCCAGATGGAACAGAATGTTATGTTGCCGAAGAGATAGAGGATTCAATAAAGATAATAAAATGTGATAAAGAGATATTTAATTATCAATATTTTGAAAAATTCGGACAAATTCCCCTACCCCCTTACATAAAAAAGTATCCAACAGAAGAAGATAAAGAGAGATATCAAACAATTTATAGTAAATATTATGGATCTGTTGCTGCACCTACAGCTGGACTACATTTTGATAATCATATCTTTGAATCATTAAAAAAAAAATCAATAGAGTATGCCTTTGTATCACTCCATGTTGGATTGGGAACATTTAAACCTATATATACTGAACATATAGAAGATCATAAAATGCATACAGAAGAATATTTTATTGAAAAAGAAGAAGCAATAAAAATAAACAATGCAATTAAAAATAATAAAATAATAACGGCAATTGGAACAACAAGCTTAAGAGTGCTTGAAAGTGCATTTATTGATAATGAAATAAAAGAAGGATATAACACCACAGATATATACATATATCCTCCTTACAATTTTAAAGTTGTTAAATCTATATTTACAAATTTTCATACTCCAAAATCCTCACTTATTATCTTAATGGCTGCCTTTGTAGGTAGAGAAAAAATTCTTGAACTATATCAATATGCTATAAAAAAAGAGTATAGATTTTTTAGTTATGGCGATGCAATGTTAATATTATGATTCTTTTACTCTTCTTAATACTAAAATAGTCACATCATCGGCAAAAGAACCATTGTATTTTTTTAGATCTCCATTCTTACAAAATTCTTTTAATTCCATTAATATTACCTCTTTTATCTCTTCAACCGGCCTTCTTGCATTTTTAAAGAACACCTCTTTGAGTCTTTTTACATCAAACTGTTCCCCTTTTTCATTCTTAGCCTCAATAAGACCATCAGTATACAATAGCAAAACATCATCATATTCCATTCTAAAAGTAAACTGGGTATTTGTAAGATTTATATTATCAACTATTCCTAAAAATGGGACATTTCCAGCAAGATCTTTTAACTCTTCTACCCTATTTTCTTTACTTCTATATAAAAGCCCTATTTCATGCGCCCCAGAACAATAAAATACACCATTTTTCTCAAATAGATAATTTTCTGTCATAAAGGCATCATTTTCTGCTCTTATTCTATTAAGTAACACCATTGTCTTATTTACATAATTATACATTAAAATTTCTGGACTCTCTATATTCATTTTCTCAAATAAATATGCTCCATAATTAAATGATGATTGAGCAATCAAAGCAATAATACCAGCCTGTAAACCATGCCCAGAAACATCCCCTATTGCTATCCAGTTGCCATTTCTTGTTGCTCTAAAATCAT
The DNA here is from genome assembly GCA_035406685.1 of Spirochaetota bacterium. GTDB lineage: Bacteria > Spirochaetota > GWE2-31-10 > GWE2-31-10 > MWDO01 > DAONLM01. The sequence goes on along the minus strand of DAONLM010000047.1, from coordinate 11,456 downwards.
AACTATCTCCACCAACTTCTGTCGCTGTGATAGTCTTATGTGCAATATCATATCCTTTTAACTTCTCATAATATTTAGGCAGGATTGAACTCTGAATCTTTGCAGCAGCTTCCATTTCAGACTCAAGCCTTGTCATCTCCTTTGTCTTCTCAAGCAATTCTACTATAGAGGCTGACATCTTATTATAAGTTTTCGCAAGAATATCTTTATCTGATCTCTCTCTTATTTTATAATTATAGTTTCCTTTTATAATCTCATTTGCACCAACCGTAAGATCTTTTAAATAACCAGCAATCTTTAAAAATGCATTACCCATAACATCTTTCTCTGATTTTGGAAGAAGCGTTATATCTGTATCGCCAAGAGAAAATTTTGTGGCAATTTGCGACAATTCTTTATAATAATTTAAAAGTATGTTTATACTATCGGTTAATCTTATAATTTCATCTCTTGTTCTTTCCTCTTTTCTTCTTTCAAGACTCTCACCAACAAAGTCTATTAACTTCTTAGTAGCATTAACAATCGGCTTTGAAATTCTATTACCATTATTTATTGAAAAGATAACACCAAGTAATATTTGAAGAAAGATTAATATTGGTACTATAAATAATACTATTCTATTTACTCTCGTTGATATATCTTTTGTTAATTGAAGAGTATTTTTTACCTTTTTAGAATATCCCTCAGAAGAACTGAAAAAAAGATCAACTTTTTCTATTATTCTTAATCCTTTTGTAATATATTTGCCTTTCTCTTTATCCTCAATAAGATTATAATTTTTATATATAAGTTCTCTTAGATTAAGTTTTTTATAATAATTTATCTCTTGAAGTCTTATAATATCTTTCATTTCGTCTGGTTCAAGATTCTCAACCTCTTTTGAAACTACAAAATCATTAATTTCTGTGATAATCGGCACAATAATCTCATCTTTTGTGAATTTCCATAATTCTTGAGCAAGTTTTATCTCTTTTCTTAACTCTTTTGTCTCAAGAAAAGAGATCCGCCCTTTATTTAAATTAGAAATTTTATCATCAATATTCTTTACATTTTCTTGGACATCACTAAATGGCTTACCACTAAGCCATCGATTTGCTAAAAGGTAGAGGTTATTTTCAACATTTAACCAGGATATATTAATATCGTTCATATACTCAACTCTGTTAGAATAATATCCCCTTAGTAAAAACATGAAAATTGTTATCATAAGCATAAAAAATGCAAGAATTACTATAATCATATTTGAAATTATAATACTTTTTTTAATCGTTCTTTTCATATTTTTCCTCTCTTTTCATAGTAATAATTTAAAAAGAATATTATAATATCTATTCCTACCATTATAAGGTTAATTATATAGAATATTATAACAATATTCATATTGTATAAAATTTTGTGTATTACTCCAGAAATATAACCAATAAAAATTATTATGAGAAAAATAATACTTTTGCCTTTTGTAGATTTTGACTTTAAAGACTTATATATTGAGACCGGCCAGGCAACACCAAAACATATTAACATAATTATTTCAAAAATACTTAAATTCATGTTTTATTTATAGATGAGAAAAAATAGTTTGTCAACAAATAAATAAAATATTTTTTTGTTATTTTCTATTTTTTATAAAAAATAGAAAAAATAAATATTATTTTTTTAATCTTTAACCACTCTTTCTATCTCTTTTATAGAGATCCTATTACCTCTTGCATTTGGAGATTTAATCTCTACCTTTGAAAAATCAAAATTTTCCTCATTTATTTTCTGTTTTGGCTTTTTTACATATACTATTTTGACCTTTTCTTTTGGAGATATAGTAAAATAATTAATAATTGCCTTTTCTGTTGGAGATACATTGTATAATTTATTTGTTAAAAATTTCTTAACCTGAAATTTCTTAACATAAGGAGTATTTGTTTCAAGATCTGTATAGATAACAGAATATACTCTCTTTGGATCATAAATATCAACATACACTGTATCTATATCAATAAAATTTTTCCCTTCACTAGAGATAACTTTATAATTACCATTTTTTAGAAAGACAATAAATTTATCCAATGGAGAAGCAGTAAAATATGTATCACCCTTAACATCTGTTCCTAAAAATCCCCCTTTTTTATCCCAGTATACCTTTATCTCATAATTTGCAACATCCTTTATTGATATCTCCTCAAGTTTTTCTATCTTTGTCTTTCTTGAAAATTGATTTCCATACTTTTTAATAAGATTTTCAAGATACTCAATAGCCCATTTTTTAACGTCTTTTAGTCTTGTTCTTACCAATTCAAGTTGCCTTACTATATCATCTATATTTTTCTTATGATTCTCAATATCATATCTTGATATTCTCTTTATTTTTATCTCAAGAAGTTTTTCTATATCCTCTTTTGTTAAATTTCTTATAAATAACTTCTTAAATTTATTCATTTCATTAGTCACTGTCTCAATTATTTTATCATATTCTGTTAATTCTTCTATTTTTTTATAAATCCTATTCTCAATAAATATCTGCTCAAGAGTCAAATCATGAAGTCTTTGTTCCAGTTTATCTTCTTCAATTTCAAGTTCTCTTTTAAGATCATTGACCAATTTTTTTGTATTATATTCTAAAACCTCTGTAACAGACATCTGTTTTGGTTTATTATTCACAATAACAATCAAATTTACTGGAATAGAAATCTCGCAATCTGTATAAGCATATAAAGCCTTGATTGTATCAGAAGCAGATTCACCTCTTGCTACTTTTATCTCAATCTCTATATTTTCTGCTGTATAATCTGTAATAGAATTTATCTTAATCTTACCCTTTTTTGCTTCACTCTCTATGGAAGCAATAATTGATTCAGTGGTAGTCCCATAAGGAATCTCTTTAATAACAATTGTCTTATCATTTGGGGTCTCTAATACTGCTCTTACCCTAACCTTACCATTGCCATCCTGATATTCTGAAACATCAATTATCCCACCCTGTTGAAAATCTGGATACAATTTAACCTTTTTACCCTTTAAAAGAGATATCTGAGCATTTAATACCTCATTAAAATTATGTGGTAAAATTTTTGTTGACATACCAACAGCAATACCTTCTGCACCTAATAATAAAACATTTGGGATTTTTGCTGGAAGAGTAACCGGCTCTTTATTTCTACCGTCATAACTATCAATATATTCAGTTATCTCTTTATTAAATAAGACCTCTTTTGCAAGAGGAGTCAAACGACACTCAATATATCTGGGAGCTGATGGCTCATCGCCAGTTAAAATGTTACCAAAATTCCCCTGTTTTTCAATATAATAATCTTTATTTGCAAGCACAACAAGGGATGAGAATATTGAAGCATCTCCATGAGGATGATATTTCATAGTATTACCAATGACATTTGCTACCTTATTAAATTTACCATCATCAATCTCATACATAGAATGTAAAATTCTTCTTTGAACTGGTTTAAGTCCATCATTAATATCTGGAATTGCTCTATCTTTAATAACATACGAGGCATATTCTATAAAATTTGAACTTATCATTGATTTAGCATAAGACATTGAGTAAACCCTCCCATTCTTTCTATACTAAAAAATTAAATTCTTGTCAAAAAAATATTAAAAAGAATTTGTCTTAATTACATAGGCAAGTATTGATGCAACAATCTCGTATATCTCTTCTGGAATCTCTTTGCCAACAATAAATAGATCCTCATATTTAAAAATATCACTATTCTTAACAACCTCAATCCCATTCTTAATGGCCTCATCTATTATCTTTTTTGCAAAATCCCCTTCCCCTTTTGCCACAATTACTGGAACATCAAGATTTTCTTTAAGATACTTTATTGCCACAGCCTTTTTCTTCATATTATAATGTCTATCCTATTGTTATCCAAAATTGTAAAAATTTTATTAAGATATTCATCTCTATCATCATCAAATATTACTATACTGTCAAAATTAATGTGATTTAAATTTTCTCTCATATCATTTAATATTTTTTCTTTATTTTTTAATCTTTTTTTTAAATATAAAAATAGAGAAACAATCTTTTTTTCAGAAATCTTTAAAAAAAGAGAGGCAGGTATATTACAGAATAGAATCTGAAATATAAAGAAAAATTCATTTCTATTATTTTTCAATATAAAATCATTTGGCTTTCTTTTATTTTTTTCTTCCACTTTTTGTATATCACTATTTAAATAATTTAAATAGTTCTCTACATCAAGATTATCCAATTCATTTAAATTGATTAGATTATCAAAAAAAGAATTTAAGATATTATCTTTTATTTTTATAATATTATCTGATTTTTTTTCAATTATCTTTAAATTTTTATTCTCTTTATCATAAGAAAGGAGATAGATCTTATTTTTATCAAGGACATAAGGGATCTCAACCTTATGTCCTTTTATTAAAATTACTGTTGATTTTTCTTTAACTGAAACTATCTTTATTCTTAGATTATTTAATCTTTGAATAAAATCTGGCTTAAATAAATCGTTTAAATTTATTAGCATTAATTTATGCTAAAATATCCTCTTTAATCTGAGACTTTTTACCCTTTAATTTTCTTAGATAATAAAGTTTTGCTCTTCTAACCCTACCATGTCTAACTAATTCAAATTTTTCAACATAAGGAGAATAAATAAGAAAAGTCTTTTCAACACCAACTCCAAATGAATTCTTTCTTACTTTTACAGTTCTTGATAAGCCACTACCTTTTTTAGCAATTACATATCCTTCAAAAATCTGTGTTCTCTCTTTTTTACCCTCAATAATCTTAATATAAACCTTAACAAGATCCCCTATTACCAAATTTTTATCTCTATTAAAAAATTCTTCTTTAATTTTCTCTATTTTTTCTTTATCCTTCTCCTTATCAAGATCTTTTATTAAACTCTCTAAAATAGTATTAAGCTGAGTTTTCTCTACTTCATTTATTAGATTCATTTTCTAACTCCTTTAATATTTTATTTATTATATTTTTTATATTTTCATCAAAATCATTTTTTAATATCAAATCTTTTCTATACTTTAAAGTCTCTCTAATAGAATCTTCTAATTTAAACTTCTCTATCTCTTTATGATTGCCACTTATAAGAACGTCTGGCACTCTCATACCCATAAACTCTCTTGGTCTTGTCCACTGTCTGTACTCTAACAGATTATTAGAAAAAGACTCTTCTTTAAGAGAACTCTCTTTTATAACCCCATCAATCTGTCTTGCAACAGCATCTATTAATGCCATTGCTGGTATTTCACCACCAGTTAAAACAAAATCCCCTAAACTAATCTCTTCATCAACGAGTAAATCAATAATTCTCTGGTCTATCCCTTCGTAATGTCCACAGATTAAAACAATATTTTCGTATTTTGTCAAGGAATTTATATACTTTTGTTCTAAAATTCTACCTTTTGGTGAAAAATACAAAACTATTTTATTTGTTTCAGGGATATTAAGACTTTTATATGCCTCATAAATTGGCTCTGGCCTTAATAACATTCCCTTCCCAATACCAAAAGGGATATCATCCACCTGACCATGTCTGTTGATAGCATGATCTCTAATATTTTTTATTATTACTCTTAAAAGTTCTTTCTCAATTCCCTTTTTTACTATACTTGTATTTATAAAAGAAAAAAAAAATCAGGGAATAGAGTCAATACATAAAAATTAATCAAAAAAACCCTCGTATTGATTTACTACAATAGTCTTATTATCAATATCAACTTTTTCTAAAAAAAATCTTAAAAATGGATATACCACCTCTCTATTATCCAATGTCTTTATAACAAGATTATCATTTGCACCAACATTAAAAACATCAATAACTTTACCAATGTTCTTTCCATTATATGCAACTATACATCCAATCAGATCCTGAGTAAAAAACTCCCATTCCTGAAGAGGCTCGGCATCCTTTCTATCAATATAGATATAACATCCTTTAAATGGAATTACACTATCTATATCATTATAGTTCTTTAATTTTAACAAAATAAATTCATTAGCAAAAGAGACCTTTTCTATCTCTTCTTTTTTATAATCACCATTTATAAAAACAAAAATCTCTTTTAACTTTTTGAATCTTTTAATATTATCGGTTAAAGGGAGAACTTTTAATTCCCCCTTTATACCGTGTGTTTTTCTTATAAAGCCGATTTTCAAATAATTCATTGAATTAATCAATGATGTCTAATAATACCCTCTTATTAGTCTTATTTGATACTGCACTTAAAATAGTTCTTATGGCTTTTGCTATTCTACCATGCTTACCTATTATTTTACCGATATCCCCTTCATCAACAGAGAGTTCTAATATTGTGGATTTCTCACTCTCAATCATATTAACCTGAACCTTATCAGCCTTATCAACTAAGGATTTTGCAATAAATTCAACTAATTCTTTTTCGTTCATTTTCTACTCCTTTTTGTTTTTAAAATTTATGTATATTTTTTGGTTTCAAAACCATTTTAAGTAAAAATTAATTCTCTTTTTTTGATAATAGAATCCTATCAAATCTAAAACTCTTTTTGTTCAAAAGTTTCCTCACAATATCACTTGGTTGGGCACCATTTAAAAACCATTTTTTAACCTTTTCTGCATCAAATCTTAGCTGTTTATCAGGTGTTTCGAGTGGATGATAAATTCCTACCTGTTCAATAAATTTACCATCTCTCTTTTCTCTTGAATCAACAACTACTATTCTGTAAAAAGGTCTTTTGTTTGTTCCCATTCTCTTTAATCTAATCTTTACCAATTTCCTTACCTCCTTGATTATAAAAAATATATATTTTTTTAAAAAAATTACATAAAGTTACTTAAATCAAAGTTGCCAATTTTACCTTTATTTTTCAACGCATTCTTCATCATCTGTCTTGATTTTAGAAAATTTTTTAATAAATTATCCACTTCCAGAATCGATACCCCAGCACCTTTTGCTATTCTTCTTTTTCTTGAACCTATAATCAATCTATAGTCTAATCTCTCCTTCATTGTCATTGATTGAATTATTGCCTTTTGTCTCTTTATCTTTTTTTCATCTATATTTATGTATTGCATATTCTGCTTCATTCCGGGAAGCATCTCTAAAATGTTTTCAAGAGGACCTAATTTACTCATCTGTTCCAATTGAACTAAAAAATCCTGTAATGTAAACTCCTCTTTTCTTATCTTTTTCTCTAATTTTAAAGCCTCTTCCTCATCTATAATCTCTTGAGCCTTTTCTACAAGAGAAACAACGTCCCCCATCCCAAGAATTCTTGAAGCAATTCTATCTGGATGAAATACCTCTATTCCATCAATTTTTTCAGATATCCCTATAAATTTAATTGGTTTACCTATTAATTGCTTTATAGAAAAGGCTGCTCCACCTCTTGTGTCAGAGTCAAATTTTGTCAAGATTACACCAGTTATATCAAGATAACTGTTAAATTCAGAAGCTATATCTGCTGCTGTTTGGCCAGTCATTGAATCTGCTACAAACAAAATTTCATCTGGCTTAACCTCTTTTGCTATTCTCTGCACCTCATTCATCATCTCTTTATCAATATGAAGTCTTCCAGCAGTATCTATTATGAGTGTATCAAAAGCGTTATCCTTAGCAAATTTAACAGACTCTTTTGCAATCTTTACCGGATCCTTTCTATCACCTGTAAAAACTTCAACCCCAGCAATTTGTCCAACTCTAATTAATTGTTCGATAGCAGCAGGCCTATAAACATCACAGGCTGAAAGTAATATTTTTCTATCATGATTTTTCTTTATCAAATGTGCCAATTTACCAGCCGTTGTGGTCTTACCAGAACCCTGTAAACCAGCAAGAAGTATAATGGAAAGTGTATCTTTTGGTTTCAGATTTAATTCTTGAGTTTTACTCCCAAGAATATCAACTAATTTATCATAAACTATCTTTACAAATTGCTCACCAGGTCGAACAGATCTTAAAACTTTTTCACCTAATGCCTCTTCTGTAACAGTAGAGATAAAATTCTTTACTACTGAAATATTTACATCTGCATCAAGTAATGCAATCTTTATTTCCGATAGAGTCTTTTTAATATTATTCTCTGTAATAACAGAAGAGCCACTTATAAATTTAAAAGCATCTGTTAATGACTTTGTAATCCCGTCTAACATCCACTATCCCTGCTTTACCCATTTCCTAATTATTATAAAAACTATTCAGTATATTATTTCTATGAAAATAAAAAATATAATATTTTATAAACATTGTCAAGAAAATTATAACAAATGTTCTAATAAAAATCCAGAATTTTGACAATTTTTTAATTAAAAAAATTAAAATTATTCTTATAGAATTCATATATTCTATAGTAGTTTCTTTTTGAATATTCTATATCTTTACTCTTATCAAAAATAAAAAAAAATGCATTTAAAATATTATTATTAAATATTGGAACTATAATAAGAATAGAGAGTTTATTAAAATCATTTTTTGATATTTTATTATAAAAAATAGGCTGATTTAGACCTTTTTTTGAAAATGCAATAATTCTTTTCTCTTTATTCAAAATAGATATAAATTTACTTTCTACTCTATATCTAACATTATAAAATGTCTCATCATCGATTCCCTGATATGAAAAAATATTAAACTCATCTTTATCCTTTTTAAGATAACACCAGACATTAATACCAATACTGTTTATAAATTTAACAAAATCCTGTTCTTTTTTAGAAAGTAATTCAAAATAATGAATGTTTTTCTTTTTTTCTTCCTCATACTGCTGGATATCTATTTTTTCTCCTATCACAAAATTTCCAATATCATTCTGGGATATATTTATCTTATCCTTTGCTTTTAATAAGTTCTCTACAAGTTTTTCTGCATAATTATCATCAACCCTTTGATCTTCTATATTACCACTCTCCAACTCTTCAATAATCTTATCCGGTGGCTTAAAATATCCTTTAAGAAAATTATAGCCATTAGATAAAATTCTCATACTTATTACAGATAAAAATGAGATAAATCCGAGTTTACCTCCAACTCCTATAAAAATATTTCTTGTTAGTATAAAGTATATTCCAGCAAAGAGACCAGATATAAAAAAATGTCTTTTTAACATTAAAACATAGTAAGAACTCATTCCTACAAAAGCACCAGTATACCATGCCAAACCATAATCAAGCCCATACTCTGGAATTTTTGTAATCAATATTCCACCTATTAATCCAGTTGTCGCGACTGTTATTACTTTATAATTCTCATTTAAAGATGAAACTGTGTTTTTTATCTCCATTGAAATAAGAGAAGCAATTATCGAAGAAACTATTGCAAACAATAAAAAATAATCCAGTTTTGTCTTAAATATATTCTCATTAGAAAAAAAGTTAAAATTTTTATTAAATCCAAATTTTAATATTAAAATATATAAAATAACAGAAATAAAGGCTATTGTCCCCAATCTTCCACCATAACCATCAAAAGATACTTTAGGAAATTTATAAGAGATAAACTCACTGAGAGCATATATAAAAGAAGTTATTGTAGCAAGAACCAAAGAATTAAGAATAAAATTAATTGATAAAGAAGAATAATTAGCCTCTAAAATAGCCAACGACGTCATCCCAGCAAAAGAGCCGCAAAAAGTAGCCCAGGAAAAATGATTTTCATCATTTATAGTAACAGTAAAAAATGCGACAATAATACTAACTAAAGAGGAAGCCACAATAGAATTTATATCTAATAAAACTACGACAATTGTCCCAATTGTTCCAATAAAACAGTAAAAGAAATATAAAAAAAGTTTTAATATTATTAAATAAACTTTTTTTTTATCTTCTAGCATAATTTCAATAATCTAAAGAACCGGTTCTTATCTTCTGAATAATACTTTGTGGTAAAAAACTATAAGGTCTTACATCGTCAGCATAGTATCTTGTCTCAACATCACACTTTCTAAAATACTCTCTCGGATTTATAGACTTAGAAGCATAAGACAAAGCCCACCAATAACCAGTATAGATAGGAGTAATAAAAGTAATAATATCTACTATTGGAAATACCTTTAAAAGTGCATTCTGAACATCCTTAACTATATTCTTATGATACCATATTGACTCATTCTGACAGGAAATAATTCCTTTTTCTGAAAGAATATTATAAACATCTCTGTAAAATGGCTCTTCAAACAAGGGTTTTGCAGGACCTACTGGATCTGTTAAATCGATTAAAACAACATCGAATTTTTCTTTATATTCTTTAACAAATTTCATCCCATCCTGATGTAAAACAGTCAACCTTCTATCATTAAATACATCTCTGAATTGAGGAAAAAACTCTTTTGTAACATCTGTTACCATTTTATCAATATCTACTAAAAACAATCTTTTTACACAGTTATGTTTCAAAACTTCTCTTGCAACTCCACCGTCTCCTCCACCTATAATTAAAACATTTTTTGGATCTGGATGAGAAAAAAGAGGGACATGGGCTAATGTCTCATGATATATAAACTCCTCTTTTTCTGTAAATTGAACAACATCATCAAGAATTAAAGCCTTCCCATATCCATCCAGAACAACTACTTTTACCTCCTGATATTCAGAAGAGCCAGTATATAAAATCTCTTTTACTCTGTACATATGATTTACTGGAGAATACGGATCATTATCAATAAAAACTATATCTCTCTTCATTATCTACCCCCAGAATAATATTCTTATGAGTATGTTTTATCATAGTTTTTTATTAAATTCAAGAAATTCATTTTAAATTTTATATATAAATATTGTTATATACCTTAAAAATATATTTTAAAACCTAATGCCTGATGCCGATAGTTATAAATTACCTTATAACAGAGAATGGTTTCACGTTGAAAATGCGACAATTCTTTTTTCTTCCAACACCTTTTTAAATTTAATATCTTTAAAAATAATTTTTCCACCATGCCAGTGCATCTTTTAAAAACTTTCTCAATCCCAAATTTTTCATACTCTTCCAAAAATTCTTCAATAATAAAACGCATTAATACCGCAATACTAAAAAAATTTAAATCAGAATGAATTTTCTTTAAATAATGAGATAATATTAATTTGAAATATAAACATACATATCACTATCTACGTTTATTCTTTGATACTTATTATAATCCTCTTTACCAAAATAATATCTTTTCTCAATTCTGTTAAAAAAGAGTTTTATAATATAAACAATAAGTTTGGATAATGAAAGTCCAAAAGAATGAGATATCTTTTCTAATTTTTTTTCATCTCAGAATTGATGACAAAATGAAGATCATGTTCGGATTTATAACCCAAAATATAAATTTTCATAAATTTTTTTTTGAAAAGTTAAAAATTATTTTCTATAATATACTAACAAAATTTTAATTTGTAAGTTATCCTATATATATAAAAATTGGTTTTTCAATCATGATAAGCGCAGGTCTGTCCCTGTTTTGATCATAAAAAATTTATAGGTCTGTCCCT
>DAONLM010000046.1:9847-16371 GCA_035406685.1 Spirochaetota bacterium | reverse complement strand
ATAAGGATAAGGATGAGAGGATTCATCCAGATATCCCCTTTTATATCGACCAAGAGGTATATTATTACCTTGTTTTTGGGACGGATTTTTGTCTAAAACAGATTCAATTTTTATAAAGACTGGCATTCTTTTAAACACATTCTTTTTTTATTACTCTTCACTAAAACCACTCTTAGCATAACTCTGCTTTTAACAAACCACGATACTTTAATTTTCTGACAAAGTAAAATTATTTTAGCATAATAAGAAAGAGAAAGCAAGAAGCATCACAATATATTTTAGTTACCGAGCATTAGAAATATATTTAAGATGCCGTGAAAATTTTAAAATAAAATATAATATAATATAAATTAAGATTAATACAAAAAAAAGATAAGTTGTAGGTACTATTAAAGAATCAAAAATCGATATAACTATCGATGTTTAAAGAAGATATGAAATTTATTATGACAAAGTTGGGTTAATACCTTTTACTCAATTAGGATTGGGCTGATTATATAGAAAATATAATTCTGGCTTTGTTATAAAAATTCCCCCTGGGAATTTTTTACTATCATCTGTTGAGGTTGGCAAAATCTCCAATTTTAGAAATCCCTCGGTTCTTAAAATTTGAGCTTCAACATTATATTTTTTCCAGCTGTCTGTCAGAGTAAATTCTTTCGTAGCCCCACCTATTTTCATAGTAAGAATATTTGATGTATAAGATTTTGCATATATTAAAAATCTATATACCCCTTCATGGAAAATTTCTCCTGTTCCATCGTTTGTTTGATCTTTGGATTCAACAATATTAAGTAATTTAGAAACAGAGTGGTTACTTGAAGCAAAAAGAGCAATTTTATCAATATATAAATCAATACCACTTTCCCAGTTTTTATTCTCTTTAAAGCCAAATTTTATTTGAGAAGGGTTTGCCGATAGACTTACAAAATTAATAAAAATAGAGTCTTTTGTATTTGCCGGGCTTGTATCATTAAAAATTTGTTCGTCATTGCTATTATCAGAAAGCCCAAAACTAATTCCAATCCCGCTCGCTCCAGGGCTATAATAATCAAACTTAAAAGTATAATTTGTAGATATAACTGGTGTAAATTCATAATAGATATACTTTGGATCTGGATTATTATCAAGTTTTATATATAGACTTTTATTACCTTCGAGCTTGTCAGAGGGATTAGGAACTACTTCAAAATTAGATGGGGATGCTGACACTCCAGGATTATTAGCTGATGCAATCCAATTTCCAGTATCTCCAGCATTTATCGATGTTTCAAAATTAGAACTTTTTTCATCAAGTAGATTTATAAAATAAAAATAGTAGCATTTATTATAACCTGAAGGTGGTATTTCATCTGTGGCATCTATTTGAACCCCACTATCTATTACCCAATCAGATGTTAAATCGAGTCTTGATATAAGATTTTTCCCATCATATTCTTTAAATGGGTCTTCATAAGTACAATTGAATATAGATATAACACTTATAAATAAAATTATCTTTTTCTTCATAAAAAACCCCTCTATTTTACAATAAGCACCTTTCTTATTTGATTAAAAATACCCGGTGCTCTTACCCTTATAAAGTATACACCTCTTGTAACAATTTTTCCATTTTCATTAACGCCATTCCAGCTAATTATATGTTTACCTGCACTCTCTGTATTACTTACAAGAACTTTTACTATATTACCAGAAAGATCGTATACAACTATGCTTACCGGACCTGATTTTTCAAGAAAATATACGAGTCTTGTCTCTTCATTATTATTCGGATTAATCACATTATTATAAATAGAAACTTTATTATTCTGTTCTTTTAACTCTGCTATCTTAATCCTGTATGTCTCAGCATCATACGGTGAAAATTTTGGATCATTAACATTTCTTGGTGCTCTATAACAATACAATGTTCCTATCTTAAATACAAATGAAAGTTCCTTTCCGGTTTTTAATTCAGAATCATTGGAAGGTATATTGAATTCCCAGATATTATTACCTTTACTTATGCCAAGAACCATTCTTGCCTCTTTATTCTTTGATGGATACCAGAATTTAGATTCCTCTCCATCAATAACATCATAATATAGAATTGGTCTAAAACCATTAAATTTCTGGACATTAATTTTAGCAAGTATTCTTATATTCTGTATAGTTATTCTTTCAGTTCCATCAAAATTAGTTATTCTCCATCCTTCTCCTTTATGGACATAATCTTCCATAATAACATCTTCGAAGAAATTTATACCAATGTAAGACACTGGATTGTCTATATCATTTACTATTACATTATTTAAAGAATCCTGAATTGAATTTGGATTTGCTTTAATAAGATCCTCAGCAATATGATCCTGATAAATTCTTTGAGAAAGAGTTAAAATATATCTTCTTTTATCAATCGGAGTTATGTTTGTAATTGTTATTCCACTACTAAACACATTTGTATAAGTAAAATCAGAGACTAAAATATCTGTCATCCCTGGATTATGATAAACATTTTCATTAAATTCCACATACATTTTATTCGAGCCAACAACTGCTCTTGTCTCTTTAATATAAGGTGGTTTATTTTCAAGAGTATACCTTTCTGTTGATACAGGCTGAAGTCTTAATCCTCTTAAATCTGTTATGATTTTTCCAGCAACCTGTTGATATGTCCATTTTATACGTGCATCATCAGTCATTCCTGGCTCTTCATCAAAAGTTATTGAAAAACCCTGATCATCTTTATCAGAATCAATTAATGATGTTCCGGTATAACTATTTATAAGATCTCCTAATTTATTCACAGTAGTATTATAACTAAGATTTGATGCAGGGATTGAAAGAGAGCCTTTCTCAAGAGTAAAAACAAATGCGCCGTTCATATCAAATCCATCATTAAAATCCCTTATTGCTTTACTCATTATAAACTCTACTCTATTTAAAAGAGGTGAGCCAGTTGCAGCACCATTTGCCAGTGTTGTTGGTGGAATTTCAGAAGATACTGGATCCCCTTTATAAAGAGCAGTAGGTGGTATATATCTAAATACTGGATAAATTATATCCCAATCTTTTATATAATCTATCTCAATCTTATTTGCATTTGCTCCACCCGTATCCCTTTCTCTTAACGATAATCCAGCATTATCAATAATATTTGGGTTGACAATTGTCGTAAAATAGTGTGTGCCAGAAGAATTAGGGACATTAATTACATTACTATTTGTAATGTGTCCTACAAAGTTAGAATTTATTGTATCATAAAAACCAGCAACATGAATAAAACATGTTTGAGAATCATCAAAAAGAATAAAGTTTGATTGTGAATCAACTGTAATATTCCCTTGAAACTGGCCAAATCCCTCTACTGTAACATTGCCAGAGGCAGTTGTAAAGTCTCCAAAAGTAGGATTGCTTCTTTGACTATTATCAAAAGTATAACCATCACTGCTTGAGTCAGTAATTACGCCATTTAAGCTAGCTATTGGTTCAGAAAATTTAAACATAATATAATTATGATATGTCTTTTGAGTTGGGAGTAGGGTAGTATTGCCAGTTCCAGAATGCATATTAAAGTTATATGGTGGCGCCCCTGGATCAATTACATTACCAGTAATTGTATCATAATATGGTGCACTCTTAAAAGATAAGGATGGATCATCTATTCCAAAACTTACCCCTGTTATAACTGGATTACAATTATCTATTGCTACCATATTATCCCCGGAAAGCATCTCAACACGACCAACATTTGCTATAAATTTAAAGTTACTGTCATTAATGTATGTGATAGTAGGTGTAGAATTGGTATCCCCATAAGGTAGTGTTGTATTTTCAATAAGATTAAGATTAAAATTATTCAGTATGCTATTTTGAGAATGATTAACATTATCCACAGTATAAGTTATTGCCCCCCATATAACACTACTATTCCCAAAATTAGTAAGAGCATCGTAAACCTGAACATTTCTATCAAAATCTATTATAAGATTATCTATAAATCCATTTATCTGGCCTGATCTTTCATCTGTTTTTATTTGCGAAAATGTTGGCGGAGTTAATTCCCAGTTATTTGTAACATTAATTGGTCTTGTTACAGTTGTATCAATAGTATTTCCATTTACATCTCTTAAATTAGCGTTTGGCTGAAAATTACCAGAAATCTCGGTAAATGTGGGTGGTGAGTTAGAATATATACATCCGCCTCCACTAATATTTCCACCCAATCTTATTATAAATATTCTTTTATTTGCATCGGTTGCTTTAACCGTATTCATTGTATTTGAATGTGTAATAATTGTGCCAGATCCAGTGGAACTTCCAAATCCGCTAAAATTACCTGCAACAGTTAAGCCGCCACCAGTTCCACCAGCTGATATATTTACAGTCCCATCACTATTCTGATAGCTTGTATTTATACCAGGAGCAAGAATTGGCTCTGAAAATTCGAGCCTAACTATATTAAATGTATTTGGAGCTTCTGTCTCTGTATCGATCTCGCTACTTATTAGAACAGGTTTACATCTATCAATTGTCCCATTATATGTAAATGGTAAAGACAGAATCCTATTTTTTGCCTTATCTCTTAAAATATAATTATTCCTTATGGTAAGATTTGGTATAATGTTTCTTACATTGCCATTCCTATCTGTTCCTATCCCACTACTTACACCAGTTGCAGAGGTATTCCACGTTCTGTTTGCTGTATCAGAAATTAGTAGATAACAATTGGTAAAATCACCAATTGGCAAAGGAGTTGAGCATGCTTCATCTGTATATGCTCCCTGAAATGTATCTGTATCATTGTTGTATCTGATAAATCCAGAAGCAATAGCATTATTAAACTCATTATTTGAATTTTCTATGGTATCATTAAAGTTAACATATATAACAGTATCAGATCTTGTTTCTGTAATTGTTATTGAAGGTCTATTAAAATCCCAATTTGTGTTACCACCACCATCAATAGGTCCATCTGTTGCAGCAACCCAATAATTTGCCTGTGATCTCTGGACTGTAATTGTCCCGTATGCTCTTGCCTTTCTTACATCATCATTATTATCTGGAATATTTAAATTCCAGTTTGCTGTGGCAAGAAGATTACATCCATTTACATAAAAGTCGTTTGAGACTATAATAGAGCTTCCAGTAGCACCAAGGTTTATTGCACCACTGTAAGGAGCAGATGGATCAATAATGCGGACTGGTCCACTCCATTGATCAAGAGTATTTGTATCGTTTATATAACCATTATTTCCGAGAGCAAGAAAATCTCCATTTACAGTTAGAGTTCTTGTTCCAGAAAATATAAGAGTCCCATTGTAAAGTGCAAAATAGTTACAGGTGATATTACCCTGAATGGTAACATTTTTACCAGATGCATCTATTATTAATCTTTTAAAATTTGTTTCTGTATTCAGTGTAGGTGTTGATGCTCCATAATTGAATATTCTTACAATCTGATCAACATTTGAAGAGAATGTTCCAGTATTTGTCCATGTTCCACCAATATCTATTTGATGAGATACAGCATCAACTATTCCAGCAGTAATTGTTAAATTATTATTCACTATAATATTGCTCGATAATGTCCATGTTCCACCGCCATTATTAAATTCAAGATTATAATATGTATTTCCAACTTTGAGACTTCCAGCACCAGCTCCTTTATATCTAACAAGCCCACTATCAGTATCATTTGTAACCGAAACTGTTGTCTCATTTCCATTTAATTCAAGAATCCCATTATTTGAGAATGTTCCATTAACAGTCCAGTTATTTCCATTTATATCATATATCCCCTGCGTAATGGTAAAATTATTTGAAGATAAGAGATTATTATTCTGAGTTACTCTTAAATTAGCAGCATTTTTATTTATTACAATATTCCAGAAACTTGAGTTATTTGTCTTAAAAGTAGAATCCACAGCACCTGTAAAGGTAACTGTCTGATTATTTGGGATAAAAGAGCTACCATTTATGATAAAATTTCTTGTGATTGTAATATTCTGGGTTTTAGTATCAAATGTTCCAGAAGTAATTGTAAAGTCTCTATTAATAGTAAGATCTGTTCCGGTAAGATTAACAGAGCCAGCAGTTTTATTTATTTCGATGTCATAGAAACTCGATATTCTTGGCCTGAATATCTGATCTCCAGCCCCATCAAAAGTAACCTTTCTTGTACTTGCATTAAATACTCCAGCTCCGATAATTTCAAAATTTCCGGCAATAGATATGTCCTGAGTATTTGCATTAAAAGTTCCAGAGATTGTTAGGTTACCATTTATATCAAGATTATTTGTATTTATAGTAACTGTTCCAGTGATGTTAAGATGGTATAAAGAACTACTTGCATTTATACTCTTTGCAGCACCAGTCATGTTTATTGTAGAAGATCCGGCATTCCAGTTTGGAGAGACAATTGTCGTATCACCGGCGATATTTAATGTAGGACCACCAGTAATTGTCCAGGTGGCTGTGCCATTCACACTAAAATTATTACAATTAAGTGTCCCGGTAGTTTGAGTAACCGTTGCACCAGTATT
>DAONLM010000046.1:0-9747 GCA_035406685.1 Spirochaetota bacterium | reverse complement strand
TTTGATTGACTTATGTTATATCCAGTGCCATTAAATGTTCCACCACCTACTGTTACTCTACCATTTGCAGAAGATAGAGAAAAATCTGCCCCTAAATTAAATTGAAAATTATTAAGATTCAATGTCCCTTGAGTAATTGTAAGGGTATATCCTGCTGCCTGTGTTAAATTAGCTCCAAGTGTTACGGTTGTTCCAGCAGCACCTTTATTTATAACAATATTATGAAAAGTCTTGCCACCACTATTTAAATTAGTCGCATTACCACTTTGAAAATGTATTGTATCATTATTTTGATTATATGTAATTGTTGCTGCAAATGTAAGATTGCGATTTACTATTATTATCGGATTTGTTGTAGGAGAACAATTAAAGGTAGAAGTGGCATTAAAGCTTGCATTTCCATTAAATGTGATAGCAGTATTCCCATCAGGAACAGCTCCAATATTTAAAGCCCCATTATTATTAGATGTATAACTTCCGCTAAAAGTAATAGATCCGGTCCCACCATTTAGAATTCCATTATTACTAACAGTATAATTACCTGTAAAAGTAAGATTTCCAGTGCCAGCCGTTATTGTTCCACTATTAGTAGTTGTTCCTGAAATAGTAAGAGTGCCAATACCAGATATTACTATAGAGCCAGTAGCATTTATGGTTATATTTCCACCATAACTAAAATTACCATTATTACTGGATATAGAGCCAGAGATTATTCCAGCACCAGCACCAGTCTTTATAAAATTGAAGTTATTCATAGTAAGAGAGGCGCCAGCATTTATTGTTAAGGATCCAGTCATAGTCATATTTGAGAGGAGAGTAGCGTTATTACTTATTGTAACATTAAAAAAATTATTTCCAGCCCTTTGAGTAATATTACTTGCCCCATTAAAATTAATTGTTCCAGTTGCAGGTGTAAATGTAATTCCAGTCTCAAGCCAGTTACCAGCAACATTATGAGTAAAATTATTAGGATTAAATGTTCCAGAAGTTAATGTTATGTTACCAGAAACATTCCATATTCCAGTAGCATTCACTGTCCCTGTTTTATTTATCTCCACATTGTTAAAAGTTTCAGCAGAGACATTTACTGGGGTAATTGTCCCATCAAAAATGACAGTTGAGTTACTCTCTGTAAAACCTGCTGCTCCAACGCTATTTGTCCAGTTGCCTTTTATATTTATTGTTCTGTTAGTTCCGTCAAGAGTTCCAGAAGAGATTGTAACATCTCTATTTATAATAGTATTTCCAGAAAGAGTAAAGTTGCCAGTCCCATTTATAATAAGGGTATAAAACTCTGTAAATGATATATTCCCACCAGTTCCCCCTTTATATTCTACTTCGCCAGAGTCAACATCCATAATTAAACTCAATGTTTCACTCCCGTTTGTCCTTAATCTACCATTATTTGAGAATGTTCCAGAAACAGTAAGATCAAAACCATTTGTATCAAGAATAGCATTTGCATTTATTGTAAGATCGTTAATTGTTACATTACCAGTAAGAATAGGATCATTTGCAACATCTGCAATTACCACATTATCACTATCATTTGGGACATATCCGAGATCCCAGTTTGTAGCGACATTCCAGTTTGTATTTGTACTACCATTCCAGGTAAGAGTAGTAGGAGAAAATATCCAGTTTGTATTATTGCCATTATTCTTACTGCTTAATGCTGTAATACTATTTGTGGCATTCCCATCACTGACTATAACAAAAGATATTGTTTCAACCCCATTGTCTACAATAGACCATTGAGTTCCAGCAGTCGTGCTTTGAAGAGTTATAAGATTACCACTTGCACCTGTAATAGTAAGAGTGCCATTGATAGTTTGTGTAGTTCCAGCAGTAAAATTTATGATCTTACCAGCAGTTGTGCAACTAAAATTATTAAATGTTGTAGAGCCAGAAATAGTTGTTGTAGAAATAGTATCAAAAATGACAGTTGATGATGCTGGTGTAAATATCCCACTATTATTCCAGTTGGCGCCAACATTTATCTGTTCTGTTCCTGTACATCTTAATTCTCCACTTGGAGATATTGTCACACTACCATTTATATCAATATTATTTCCATTTAGATTTAAAATACCCTGTGTAATTGTTAAGTTATTTTCAATATTTATTAGACCACTGCTTCTTACAATATCTGTTGGATTTGTTTTATTAATTGTGATATTATAATAATTACCAGATTTTAAATCTACTGGTGAGTTTGAGCCATTCATAACAATTGTCCCATTGTTATGAGAAAAACTTCCTGGCATAAATACCCCACCAATGTTGGCGAGTGCATTATTTGGTAAAGAGATTGTTGATATTGTTACATTACCATTTATTGATATATCCTGATTACCACAATTAAAAGTGCCTGTTCCGGATAAACTACCGCTTATTGATAGAGTGTTATTATTTAAATTAAATATAGAATTAACTATCATATTATTCAAAACAGTAATATTTCCAGAAGCATTTCTTGTACCAGAAGTTATTGTTATATTATTAAATGAGGTGTTTTGATTTATTGAACCATTATTATTAAAAACAATTGTCCCATTGTTATGATTAAAAGTTCCAGAAATTGTGAGATCTCCTGCAATAGTTGTTGTTCCACTCGATGCAGTAAAGTTTGTATTATTTACATTTCCAGAGATAACAATTGTCGCACTATCCCCATTAAAATTAGAGATAGTGACATTTCCATTTATAGTGATTGCCCCACTACCACAATTAAAAGTGCCTGTTCCGGATAAATTAGCAATAGTAAAATTATTTGTTCCACAATCAAGAGTTCCGTTTAAGAATAGGTCCCCAATGGTAAGATTATTTTCATTAAGAGTAACATTATTTAATGCCCCAATTGTCGCAGTGTCACCTGCATCATCTGGATAACCGTCACCTGGATTATATCCATTACCATCATCCCAGTTAGCTTCATTATTCCAGTTGCTATCCACTGCTCCAGTCCATGTATAATCTATAGAAAAAATGTTAAATGAAAGAAAACATATTAATACAATAAAAAATATTTTTTTCATAAAATTATAATATCCTCCATATATTATATATTATAACACATATTAATATAGTATACAAATTTTTCAGAAATACTTTTTAAAAAAATTATTAGAATTAACTAATAAATTTTTTATAAATTATGATAATGACTGGAATATCTGAATTTTATTAGGGCATATTCAATTAAAGCAAGAGGAATCTCTTATTAATAAGCAGGGATATTTATCTTATAATTTGTTGATATAATAGGCGTAATTCCCTTCTTAGGTGAAAATTTTTTTAATTTTTTTCTTAAAAGTTGTAAAGGATTTTCTTAAAAATTTTGTGATTAATTAATAAAAACTATTTTTTAGGGAGGAATTATTATGAATACAAAATTAAATTACAAAAAAGATCAGGAACTACATTTTGTAGTTACTTTTACTATGAAGGAAAAACTTGCAAAGATTGCTAAAAAGGAGAATATTTCTCTATCAAAGTTAATTTTATATGTTTTACAAAAATTTTCTGATAGGGTCAAAAAGAGATACTGTTTTGGTAATGAAGATGGAAATATTTACGAAAGACTAAATGCTGACGCCTCTATACATTTTTATTTACCTAAGGAGGATTATAGATTCTTGAAAAAAATTCATGCTGACTTAAATTTTTTCAGCATGGCAAAATTGTTAAGAAGCATACTTGAAATTTTCATTGAAGAGTATGAGAAAATGGGAATGCTTGGGTTTGAAAAGAAATGCAGTCTTGTGACATTGAGACTCTGGCTGAAATTGACAGAGATAAAGAGGTGGGGAAAGTGCAGAGAATTGTCCCACTTTAAAGGGAATTTCATTCCATTTTATAAAGCAATCTACAATGATTGCTATCAGGTAATAGGCTTTGAGACCTATTATTGACTGAATTTATTTAAAATTCTACCCCAAAAATAAATGAAACTATCACAATCCTTTCTCAAACAAAGTTAACCTAAGGATAAATCTATCTTTTAAATTGCCTAAAAATAAAACAGCGCCTTTTGTAAATAATTATTTAAAAATAAGTAAAAGAATCAGACTCTAAAATGCTAACAATTACTAATTATAAGCTTTTACTACACTTTTCTCTTTTAATAAAAAGCTATATGAATCCCCTCTTTTAAAGGAGATCTCTTTGTCAATACTTTTTACTCTGTTAGAAAGACATCCCAGACATTCAAAACCACTCTCATCAATACAGATTTTATCTGGATACAAGAGATAGTTTTTTTTGTATTGAGTTGGGGTTATATTTGGCATTAAAACATTGGCACCAGCCCATAACATTTTTTCTCTACCTGTTGGACTCAGAGTGCCAGCAGCGGTTGTTGCTGGAATATTGGCGTAAGGTAGAAGAATTCTTAATAAAGCAGTCATTCTTATTGTAAAATCTATTGGTAATTGAAGACAATCGCCAAGAGGTGTCTCTTTATGAGGTATAAAAGGACCTATTCCAACCATATCAAGACCTAACTCATAACAGAGCGTGGCATTATTAATACGGGTCTCTTCTGTCTCTTCGGGTAAGCCAACCATAAAGCCAGAGCCTACTTCAAAATCAAGATCATTTAAATCCATAAGACCTTTAATTCTTCTTTT
Source organism: Spirochaetota bacterium (assembly GCA_035406685.1). GTDB lineage: Bacteria > Spirochaetota > GWE2-31-10 > GWE2-31-10 > MWDO01 > DAONLM01. The sequence goes on along the minus strand of DAONLM010000046.1, from coordinate 5,116 downwards.
AAGAGAATCATTTCTTAAATATCTATACAATTTTTCATCACTTGTTTCAAAACGCATAAGATATCTATTTGCTCCGGCATTTTTTAATTCTCTATATTGAGATTTTGACATTAACCCGCAACTCAATGTTATTGCTACATCATAATATTTATCTCTAATTGTCTCAACTATATCACATAACTCTTTTACAGAGTAGGAAAATTCACCAGACTGAAGGACAAATGTTTTTAAACCATATTCATATCCTTTTTTTACTGTATTTAATATTTCTTCTTTTGTCAATTTATATCTTACTACTTTATTATTACTCTTTCTTATTCCACAATAAAGGCAATCGTTTATACATATATTGGAACATTCAATAAGTCCTCTTAAAAAGACTTTATTTCCATAAATAGAATTACATATCTCCTGTGCCTTTTTAAAAATAGAATCATCACCTTTTTTATATAGAGAAATAGCCCCATTTTTATCAACTGAAATATTAGAAATATTCATCCCTATTACCAGCCTTTATTAATTCTAATTTTTGGATCATTTTCTCTCTAAGCTCTTTTTTCTCCACTTCTAAAAGCAATTTATCAATTAATTTTAAGCCTTTTTCTTTTGTTTCTGGTTTTGCAAAATCGATTAGATATTCCATAAAGGTAAAAATTGCATTTGGCATACAGAATTCTTTAATTAAACCGGGTTTAGCAAGATCCATAAAGTCTATTCCTACTCTCCCTTTTCTATAGCAGCCGGTGCAAAAAGATGGAATATATTCCATATCTATTAATTTATTTATAACTTCATCAAGACTCCTGTGATCACCGAGTGAAAATTGACTTCCAGAGTCTGGTTTTTCTTTTGAGTATGCCCCCGGATTTGTTCGTGAACCAGCGGATATCTGACTTACACCATAGTTAAACAATTCATTTCTTAACTCTTCGCTCTCTCTTGTAGAAAGAATAATCCCTGTCCATGGCAAAGCCAATCTTATAATTGCAACAAGTTTTTTAAAGTCAAAATCACTTACTGGATAAGGAATTTTTTTAGAAAGAGGGGCATTTTCTGCTGGCTCTATCCTTGGTACACTAACGGTATGAGGTCCACAACCAAAAGTCTCTTCCAGATGTCTTGCATGTTCGAGTAAACCTAACACCTCAAATCTATAATCAGCAAGCCCAAAAAGTGCTCCAATACCAACATCATCTATTCCTCCTAACATGGCTCTATCCATTACAGTAAGCCTGTATTCATAATTAACCTTTGGCCCAGAGGGATGATATTTTTTATAAAGAACTGGGTCATATGTCTCCTGAAAACATGCATAAGTGCCTATCTTTTCCTGTTTAAGTCTCTTAAATCCTTCTACATCAAGAGGAGCAATTTCTACATTTATTCTTCTTATGTTGTTATTATTGTATCTTGCTTTATAAGCAATTCTTATAGCCTCAAGAAAATAGTCAAGGCTATTCTCCTCTGATTCACCACATAGCATTAATATTCTTTTATGTCCCTCTTTTAATAAAGAGATCACTTCATGTTCTATCTGACTTTCTGTTAAGATCACTCTGTTTAAAGTCTTATTATCCTTTCTAAAGGCACAATAAAGGCAGTTGTTAGAGCATACATTACCAATGTATAAAGGTGCAAATAGAACAAGCCTTTTTCCATAGATAAGATTTTTGACAATTTTTGTTGTTTCCAGAATATTTTTTAAAGATTCTTCATCATTAACAGATAGTAAAATTGCTGCCTCTTCCAGTGTTAATCCTTTTAGTTTTAAAGCCTTGTTTAGAACTTCATTTACCTCATTTTTGGAAGGTTTTTTTTCTCTTATAAGAGAGTATAGTTTCTCTCTATCAATAAAGTTTTTTTCAATATTTTTGGGATTTTGAATTTTAAGATTCATTTTTATGCCTCCTTAATCTTTTGTAAACATAGATTTTACTTTAATTCCAGAGAGTTTTCCGATTTTTCCAGTAAGAGAACCAATTTGATCTGTATCTCCTTCAACAATTAATGAAATAATATGAAGATTTTTCTCTTTAAGAGGTAAGCCCATTCTTCCTAAAATTATTTCACTAAAATTTGATAAAATACTATTAAGAGATTGAATTGCCTCTTTTGAGTAGACTAGAATAGCTATTACGCCTAATCTCCTCTCCATCAGAAAACTCCTCTGGATTAGAATAATCTTTTAGAAAAACTCCTCAAATTCTTTAGTTAAAAGAATTCTCAGATCATTAATAATTTTAATATATTTTATCTTAAAAGTCAAATTTAATTTATAATTATGTGTTAAGAAAATTAAAATGTGCCAGGATGCGATTTTATTTTTAGACAAAATTTTTTTAAATTTTTTTCTAAAAGTTGTAAAGGATTTTTTCAAAAATTTTGTGATTAATATATAGAAAATAATTTTTATAATATTTTTAAGGAGGATTTTTTTATGAATAACATTTGTAAAATTTTAGAAAACTATACTGTAGATCATGAGTTACATATTGTGGTTAACTCTGCTATGAAGAAAAGGCTTGCAGATATTGCAAAAAAATTCAACATATCTCTTTCTGGACTTATTGTATATATCTTGCAACTATATACCAATAGAGTAAAAAAGATATATTGTTTTGGTGAAGAAGATGGAAATAAATACGAAAGAATAGATGGGGATGCAAGGATCCATGTGTATTTGTCAAAACAGGATTACAGATTTTTGAAAAAGATCCATGCTGATCTTAATTTTTTCAGCATGGGGTGTTTACTGAGGAGAATTATCCTACTCTTTTTACAAGAGTATGAGAGACTTGGGATTACCGGGGTTGAGATGAAGTGTAGTATAATAACATTAAAGTTATTCTTAAAGCTAACAAAGATTAAAAAGTGGAATAAGAGCAGAGAATTATCCCACTTTTCCGGTAACCTCACGCCCTTTTACAAGGCAATCTACAACGATTGCTATCAGGTAGTGGGATTTGAGACATACTATTGAAAAAATTTATTTTAAATTCTACTCGAAAAATAAACAAGACTATTACAATCTTTTCTCAAACAAAATTAACCCTTAGGATAAATTTATCTTTTTAACTATCTAAAAATAAAATTATACCCCAAAATTAAAGTTAACACATTTATATTTTGACATTTTTCTTTTTTTTTATTATATTAAATCAAAAATTTATCCCCGAAGGATTGTAAATTGAAAAGAAAAATTCCTTATCCTAATATAAAATACTACACCTTTGCAAAAGAGAAGGATTTTTTATTAGAGTCAGGTGAATATTTTGGTCCAATTACTGTTGCTTATGAGACATTTGGTACATTAAACGAAAATAAAGACAATGCCATTTTTGTTATCCATGCTTTAACCGGCGATACTCATGTTACAGGAGACTATGATCCAGATAATACAACGCCAGGATGGTGGGATACTCTTGTTGGCAAAAATAAAGCCATTGATACAGAAAAATATTTTATTATATGTGCCAATTATTTTGGAGGATGTATGGGAACCACTAGCCCTTCATCTATTGATCCAGAAACAGGTAAAGAGTATGGATTAAAATTTCCTATGTTTACTGTTACAGATATGGTAAAGGTGCAAAAAGAATTAATAGATTACTTAGGTATAAAAAAGTTAAAATGTATAATTGGGGGATCATTGGGTGGAATGCTTACTCTCGAATGGAATGTTTTGTATCCAGACATGATGGAGAATTCTATAATAATTGCAGCTGCACATAAGACATCACCTCAGATCATAGCCTTTTATGAAGTAGGGAGAAATGCTATTCTTTCTGATCCTAATTTTAATAATGGTGATTATTATAATGGTAATTTTCCAGAAAGAGGACTTGCTATAGCAAGAATGGTTGCTCACATAACATATCTATCAAAAGGCGCAATTGAGAGTAAATTTGGAAGAGATATAAAGAGAGATATCCTTGAAACTGATCAGATGTATGGAATTTTTGGACCAATGTTTCAGGTCGAGAGTTATCTTCGTTATCAGGGTAGAAAATTTGTATCGAGATTTGATGCCAATAGTTATCTATATCTTACAAAGGCAATGGATATGTATGATATGACACGTGGAAAAAATAGATTAAATGATATTGTTGCTAAGTTCAAAAGTAGAATTTTAATAGTAACATTTACATCGGATTGGCATTTTTCACCTCAGGAAAGCTGGGAAATTGTTAAAGCACTTATGAATGAAGATAAAGAGGTTACGTATGTTAATATTGATTCTCCTTATGGACATGATGCCTTTTTACTTAAAAATGAAGAGTTGGAAAAGGTAATAAAGAGTTTTTTATCCAATCATAAAGATAATGATAAGGAGGAGGCATAATGTTAAGACAGACCATTCATAAGGTAATTTCAGAAGAGATAAAAGATGGGGAAAGGGTTCTTGATTTAGGATGTGGCGATGGTGCACTTCTTCAATATCTAATAAAAAATAAAAATGTTAAAGGACATGGCATTGATATTAGCGATGATATGATAATAAAATGTATAGAAAAAGGGCTTTCTGTTATTCAACTTGATCTTGATAATCTTCCACTTGATTTCCCGACAAAATTTTTTGATATAGTTGTATTAAATCAGACTATTCAGCAAATATATGATTCAAAAGGTATGATAATGGAGATGCTTAGAATAGGTAAAAAAGGGATTTTAGGATTTCCAAATTTTGGAACACTACCAATTCGCTTAAAGTTTTTATTTTATGGCACAATGCCAGTATCAAAAGAATTGCCATATAAATGGTATGACACTCCAAATATTCACCTTTTAACAATAAAAGACTTTAAGATATTCTGTAAAGAAAATGGGATAAAGATCAAAAAAGAGATATATTTAAAAAGAAAATTTTTATCAGATAAATATAAAAAAATCAAACTTTTCCCAAATTTAAGAGCAGAGCTTGCGGTTTTTATAATAAGTAAAGATTAAAATCTCTTTTTCTTAAAAGGCTATGTATACTTGAAAATTTTAAAGTTATTAAATCCTTATATTATTTTACTGGATGCTATTTTATTTTTAGGCAAAATTTTTTTAATTTTTTTTTAAAAGTTGTAAAGGATTTTCTTAAAAATTTTGTGATTAATATATAGAAATATTT
>DAONLM010000045.1:0-16466 GCA_035406685.1 Spirochaetota bacterium | reverse complement strand
ATTTAAGAAAAAAATTAAAAGAATTTTGTCTAAAAATAAAATCGCACCCTAAAAAAATTATAAGATCAGACAATTGTCGTATGTTGAAAATTATTTTTAGAATCAATATTTAAATTTGATTTTATTTAAAATTTTTAGTATAAAAAATATATGCAACAGAAAAATTATCCAGAAAATCCTATTTTCATCATAGATGATGAGGAGCATTTTTTAAAGAGTCTATCCTTTTTTTTAAAAACAGAAGGATTTTCAAATATTATTACAACAAACAACCCAGAGGATGCTCTTTTGATCTTAAAAGAAAATATGCCATCTTTAATCTTATTAGATATGATAATGCCTAAAATTAATGGGGAGGTTTTACTCGAAAAGATTAAAGAAAAACTACCAGAGATTCCTATTATTGTTATTACAGCAATAGATAAAGCAGAAATGGCTGTAAGTTGTATTAAAAAAGGGGCTTATGATTACCTTGTAAAACCAATAGACGAAACAAAACTACTTTTAACTATAAGACATATTTTAGAGTTAGAAAAAATAAAAGAATTAAATATAGACTTAAAGTCAAAATTAATAGAAAAAGAATATAAAATAAATCCAATTTTTTCTCAAATAATTACTCAAAATCAACAGATGATCTCTATTTTTAAATATATAGAATCCATTTCAAAAACAGATCTTCCAATTTTAATTACAGGTGAAACAGGCACTGGTAAAGAATTGTTTGCAAATGCTATTCACAAATTAAGCGGTAGAAGTGGAAAATTTGTAAGGCTTAATATCGCATCTGAGAATAGTAATATTATTTCAGATACTCTTTTTGGTCATAGTAAAGGCGGATTCACTGGTGCTGTTACTTCAAGAAAAGGCTTAATAGAAACAGCAGAAGATGGGACTCTATTTTTAGATGAGATAGGGGATTTAAATATTGAGAATCAGGTAAAGTTATTGCATATTTTACAGGAGAGAAAATATTATCAGATAGGAAGTGATGTAGAGAAAGTAACAAATGCAAGATTCATATTTGCTACAAATAGAGACATTGAAAAACTTGTTAATGAAGGTAATTTTAGAAAAGATCTTTATTATCGATTAAAATATCATCATATAAATATCCCCCCATTGAGAGATAGAAAGGATGATATCCCCCTTTTGGTTGATCATTTTTTAGAAAAAGCATGTAAAATCTTTAATAAGAAAAAGCCTTTTATTCCAAAAGAGTTTTATGATATATTAAGGAATTATGATTTTCCGGGCAACATAAGAGAGTTGGAGAGCCTTGTCTATGATATAATGAGTAGATATGAAAAAGGCATTCTTTCTATAAAACACCTACCAGAAAAATTAAATCTAACAATATCCAAACTGAAAGAAAAAAATAATAATGAAGAGATATTTTCTCTTTATATAGATGAAAATAACCAATTTAATATAAAGGGGGAATTCCCAAAACTAAAAGAATTGAATGATATAATAACAGATATTGCACTCCGAAGAACAAATAATAATCAGACTCTTGCAGCTAAATTACTTGGATTATCAAGAAAGGCTTTAAATAATAGGCTTTTAAAAAAGAAATAAATAATAAAAAAATCCTTGACATTTTTTTAAAATAAACTAAAATAGAGTTATGTCAAACAAAAAAATTACTAAAAAAGAGTATGCTCAAATAAAAATAGGTAATACAAGAGTAGTTCCTGTTGTTGGAAAAATTATATTTGTTTTTATTATTTTGCTATTTATCTCTAATGCACTTACAAACTATATAAATATCAATTTTGTAAATGTAGAATTAACACATTTAATGAAAGATCTTTTAGTAAAAGATTTAAAAGAACTTTATTTTTACTGTAATAATCAGTATGAAATATTCCAATTTAATAATGATATTCAAAGTTGCTCAGCAAGCATTGAGAAAAAGGGTAAGAGTCAATTACAGTATTCAAAATCAATAGCATTAGGTATAAAAGAGGATGGTTCGTTACTATTTGTGTCTACAACTTTAAATGATGATATAAAATTTGATCCGTTTTCTGTGCTTAAAAAAATAAAAGATAATACAGAAGATCTTCAGGAAGGGGTTATTCCATCTTTCAAATTTAATAAATATGACTATTTTGGGGTGTATAAATATAATAAAAACTGGAAAACTTATATAATAAGAGCAGAAGAAAAGAGAGAATTTTATAAAAAAACTCTCATCGTTTTTGGTAAAATTATTTTAATAATTATCGTACTTACAATTGTCTGTTCATTACTTGGAACTATATTTTTGAGATATATTCTAAGATATTTGAAATTCATTACTATTGAAATATTGGAGATGATTAAAGCTCAAGAATTAAAAATTATAGATTTGTCTAAAGCCCCTAATGATGATATAACACTTTTAGGAGTCGCTTTTAATTCTCTTTCGAGTACTATTAATAATTTAATGCATATTTTTCTTAAATTTGTAAATAAAGACATAGCAAGTAAAGCATATCAGGAAAAACATATAAGGCTCGAAGGAGAGTCAAAGGAATTAATAATGCTTTTTTCTGATATAAAAAGTTTTACATTTATGACAGAACAATTAGGGGTAGATATAATTAAGATACTTAATCTTCATTATGAAAATACTATACGAAGAATCATAAAGAATAATGGAGTAATTGGTTCTATCATTGGTGATGCTCTTCTTGCAATATTTGGAATTTTTGAAGAGACTAAAAGTCAAAAAGCCTATGATGCTATTATTTCTGCTTATGAGATACAGAGTGTCACAGAGCAATTGAGAAATCAGATAAAGAAAAAGAAAGAAGAATTAGAAAAAAAAGGCAAAACATTTTCACCTTTACAGGAGAAGATATTTAAGGCTTTAATGATAGAAATTGGAGTAGGGATAGATGGTGGAGAGGTTTTTTATGGGACAATTGGCTCAAATGAAAGAATGACAAATACTGTTATAGGGGATCCAGTAAATGCAGCCTCCCGTCTTGAGGGATTAACAAGGATTTATAAGGTGCCAATAATATGTTCAGAATATGTGGTAAATCAGATTGAAAAAATTGGTATTGAAATTGATGATCAAAATAGCAAAATTAAAAATATAACTCATAATGACAAAAAATTTATTTTTGTGGAGATAGACACTGTTTTAGTCAAAGGTAAGACTCAGGGTATAAAAATTTACTGGCCAGTGTTAAAAAATGAGTTAACAGAAGAAATGGAGAATAATATATTAACTTTTTCAAAGGCTTTACAACTTTATTATGAGGGGGATTGGAAGAGTGCTTCCAATTTATTTAAAAAGTGTAAACTCCCTGTTGCAGAGGTTTTTGAAAATAGAATAAAGGGGCTTGAACGTCCCGAAAAATGGAATGGTATATGGACAATGGAAACAAAATAGAAAAAATTTCGCCGGATATTTTTCTACCAGATGAATATAAATTAGAAGAGACAAAACCAGAACTTTACAATCTTGAAGAAGAGTTTATTAAGACTAGAAAAAATAGGGATATTTTGCCTTTTCTATTTTTTTTCTTTTTTATCGGAGTAATTTCATTTTTATCTTTTTTTCTTATTTACTATATTCAAAATAAGAATAAGAAAATGAGTATAGATATAGAAGACTTTCAGGATCTTAACCTTTTGGAAATTTTAAATACGGTAAAAGGATATGAAAAGGATTTGATAGATCTTAAAGATGAAGTCGCTGAACTCGAAAAGACAAGAGACTTATTACTTAAAGATGTAAAAGAAGATATTACTAAAAAGATTAATTTTTTGAAACACAAAAGAATGAATCAAACAGATAAAAACAAAAGAATCGCTGAATTACGAGAAGAAGAAAAAGCCAGACTAAAAAAAATCAATGAGGAATACAACGATAAAATAGCCATAAAGAAACAAAAAGTAGATGAAATATCTTTAAAATTAAAATCTTTTGAAGAGTCCACATTAAGATCAATAAAGGAAATAGATATTGCAACAGATGAGAATAGCGATATTCATGATCTTGAGATTAAGAAAATTTCAGAAAAATATGAAAAGAGATTAAGAGAAGAGACAGATTATTATAAAAATAAATTGGAAAGAACAGAAAACTATTATAAAAATTTGACCGAGACTCTGATATTAAAATATAATCCAATTATTGATGACCCTCAAATAAAAGAGTTAATTGAGTCTGATATAGATGAAAATTTAAAAATAGAATTTAAAATTGGCGTAAATGATATTATTATTTCAGATAAAAAAATAATAGAAGATCTTAGAAAAAATCAGGATAATTTGGTTTTATTGGAAAAACAATTTGAAGAGATCCCATATGAGAATTCTATTCCTCTATTATTAAAAAAAATATTTTATTTAGAAAAAAAGATAATAAATATTTATGAAGAAATTGTCTATATATTGTTAACTCAAAAACAAAATCTTGAGAAAGAAAATGAGTCAAATTTAAAAGAAATTGAGAGATATCATAATGCTTTTATTTATTTAGTGAATAAAAATCCAGAATATGGATATATAATAGATTCTTCAAACCCAAATGATGTTATATTTATAAAGAATGAGAATAAGATAATAAATTCTGGAGATAAAAAGGCGATATTAAGAGATGGGACTGAAATAGGAACCATTGAATTTTATATGGATAATAACAATCTAAAAGCAAAAATAATATATATTAAAGAGAAGCAAAAGATTTTGCCATTTGACATCATAGAATTAAAGTAAATTCAATTTTTAAATTTTTATTATATTTTCTTGACCAATCTCAATATTTTGAGTATATTTAGGAAAGTTAAATTTTTAATTATAAGGATAGTAAATTTTTAAGGTAAGTCTATGAATAAAAAAAAGTTTAGATCGACAACTGTATTAGTAGTAAGAAAAGATAATCAGGTAGCAATGGCTGCTGATGGTCAGGTAACACTTGGCGCCACTGTAATGAAAAGTAATGCAAAAAAGATAAGGAAGATATATGATAATAAAGTATTGGTAGGATTTGCTGGAAGCACTGCTGATGCTTTTACACTTTTTGATAAATTTGAAGAAAAACTTAATGAATATAGAGGAAATATTGTTAGAGCCTCTGTTGAATTGGCAAAAGATTGGAGAACAGACAAGATATTAAGAAGACTTGAAGCAATGCTTATAGTTGCTGACAAAGAGAATACTCTTATAATTTCTGGTAGTGGAGATGTTGTTGAGCCAGAATTTGGAGTAGCTGCAATAGGAAGTGGTGGTAATTATGCTTTAGCGGCGGCAAGAGCATATTTAGAATGCGGAAATTATAGTGCCAAAGAGATCGCTGTTAAATCATTAAAAATAGCAGGGGATATCTGCATATATACAAACAATTCAATAATAGTTGAAGAGATATAATAACTAAATAAAATATATTTTAAAATTTAGTGACTTTTTGCTATATAGTATATAAAGAATTTTATTTTACAAGGATAGAGAAATATGGAATATTTAAAAGACAAAGATGAATTAACTCCTCGAAAAATAGTAGAAGAATTAGATAAATATATAATTGGCCAAAAAGAGGCAAAAAAAGCAGTCGCCATTGCTTTAAGGAATAGAGCAAGAAGAAAACTTTTACCAGAAGAGTTAAGGGAAGAAATTTATCCTAAAAACATAATTATGATTGGTCCTACTGGTGTTGGAAAAACAGAGATAGCAAGAAGACTTGCCAAATTATGTAAGGCACCATTTATTAAAGTAGAAGCAACCAAATATACAGAGATAGGTTATGTAGGTAGAGATGTGGAGAGTATGATAAGAGATCTTGTGAATGTTGCTGTGAATATAGTTAAGGCAGAATTAAGAGAATCAGTAATGGAAGAGGCAGAAAAAAGAACAAAAGAGGCTATATTAAATTATTTAATTCCAGAAACTAAATATAACAAAAAAAATTCGGATTTAGAAATTGATCAGCGTTCTCATACAAGAGAAAAATTTAAAACTTTATTGGAGAGAGGAGAATTAGACGATAGAATAATAGAAATATCTGTTACTGCCAATACCTCTCCCATAGTAGAAATTTTTTCTGGTGCTGGGCTTGATGGTATGGGAATTAATATGTCAGATTTAGGAAGTATTTTTGGTGGTGGAAAAACAAAAAGAAGAAGAGTAACTGTTAATCAGGCAAAAAAGATTTTACTGGATCAGGAGATAGAAAAATTAATTGATATGGATAAGGTAACTGAAAAGGCTATAGAAAAAGTAGAAAATGATGGTATTATATTTATAGATGAGATAGATAAAATAACCGGCAAATCAAGAAACACATCTGGACCAGATGTTTCAAGAGAAGGGGTTCAGAGAGATCTTTTACCAATTGTCGAGGGGTCCCAGGTAAACACTAAATATGGACCTGTAAAAACAGATCATATACTTTTTATTGCAGCAGGGGCTTTTCATATAAGTAAACCATCCGATCTAATACCAGAATTACAGGGTAGATTTCCAATAAGAGTAGAACTTAAAAGTCTTTCAAAAGAGGATTTCATAGAGATATTAACCAAGCCTAAAAATGCTCTTATTTTACAATATAAAGAGTTATTAAAGACAGAAGGCATAAATTTAACATTCACAGAGGATGCAATAGATTTAATAGCAGAATATGCTTATACTGTAAATAATGAAATGGAGAATATTGGAGCAAGAAGACTTCATACAATTATGGAAAAGATTCTTGAAGATATAAGTTTTAATGCACCTGATCTTGAAGAAAAAACAATTACTATTGACAAAGATTTTGTAAATAATGCTTTAAAAAATATTATTGAAAATAAAGATTTATCAAGATATATTTTATAAATATTTAATTAAATAGGAATTAGAGATGGGGAAAAAAGTTCTTATAGTTGATGATAGAGAGGATAGCAGATTAGTCTTAAAAAATTTTTTTGGTTTTTTTGGGAAAAGAGATGATATTAAAATATTCATGGCAGAAACAAGCGAAGAGGCTTATAATATAACCCTGAAAGAAAAGCCAGATCTTATATTCTTGGACTTACAAATAGAAACAGACACTTCTGGCTTTGAACTTGCTAAAAAAATAAGAGAAAATCTTCCAAATGAAAATATAAAGATATGGGCAGTCACTGCTAAAACATTAAAAAATTATGATGAATCAGAAACAATAGAGGAAAAATGTATTAAAAGCGGCTGCGATAAATATATTACCAAACCATTAGATCAAAAAAAGTTAATAATAGAGGTATCAAAAACACTTAATATTCCCATACCAGAAATTACTAAAAAAAGAATGGAAATAAATTAATTTTTATGGAGAAAAAGAAAAAACCAAATAAAGAAATTGTCTTTAGATTGTATATCGCCTTAATAATATGGAGTGTAATATTTTTCCCATTAATATTTATTCCATTAAAATTACAATACAGAATATTCTGGCCTATTTTTACAAAAATGTTTTTATATGCCGTTAAGGTAAGGGTTCATAATCTTTCTAAAATAGATATAAATAAATATCGGGGTGTGATATTTGCATCCAACCATAAAACTTTTGCCGATACATATTTTATCATGAATTTTTTAAGAACGCCATTTACAATTTTATATAGAAAAGGGATAATCAAAAATCTTTTTATAAGATTTATGTTCTGGCGAGCCGGGTTAATCCCAATAGAGAAAACCGATGCTATTTTATCTATTAATGCCTTTAAAAAAATAAAGAAGAAATTAGAAAATAAATTTTCAATAATATTTTTTCCAGAAGGATGGTATACAACTGATAGACCTGTTGGGGAGATAAAAAAAGGGATAGCACTTATTGCAAAGGAGACAAATTGTAAAGTTATACCTATTGCTATCTATGCGGATAAGCCAGACTTTTTATTTGAGGATAAACTCGAATGGAAAAATTTTTATATTAATGCAGGAGAGCCTCTCTCTTATTCAGAATTTAATGATAGAGATTCTTTTTTAAATGAAATAAAAGTAAGAATTGAAAAACTATATAATGAGATAGAGGAGCATATAAAAAAATGAGATACTATTTATTAACTGCTTTTGGCAAAGATAGACCCGGCATAGTAAAAGAGGTATCAGAAATTTTATATAATTTTAATCTTAATATAGATGACTCCTCAATGATAAGGCTTAATAACGAATTTACAATGATGCTTATAGTTGAGGATAGTAAAAATATAGATATAGAAAAAGTAAAAAAAGAATTCAATATTCTTGAAAAGAAGAGTAATTTAAATATAGCCTTAAAAGAGGTAGAGAAAGAGGATATTCCTAACGAAGATAATCCTATTTATGATATTGTTGCTTATGGTAAAGATAAAGTTGGAATTATTTATAATATTTCAAAATTACTTGCTAAGAATAATATTAATATTATAAATCTATTTACAAATAAAGAAAAGGATTTTTATTCTGTACTGATAAGAATAGAAGTAGATAAAAATTTTAAAATCCAATCCCTTAATAAAGAACTCGAAAGATTAAGAAATGATCTTGATCTTAAAATACTAATATCAGAAGTAATAAAAGAAGAAGAGATGTAAAGAATGCTCCAATACGAAATACTTAAATTTCCAGATAAAAGATTAAATCTTGTTTCAAAAGAGGTTTTAACTTTTGATGATAAACAAAAAGAATTAACAGAACTCTTAATATCAATAATGAAAGAATCAAAGGGATGTGTTGGACTTGCGGCCCCTCAAATAAATTATCAAGTAAGGACAATTGTCGTAAATGTCTCCTTTTCAAAAAATAAAACAATAATAAAAAATAGCGGTTTGATCGTAATGAATAATCCAGTTATAATTAAGAAAGAAGGGATAATTGTAACAAGAGAGGGGTGTTTGAGTGTGCCAGAATTTACTGGTAATGTAAGAAGATATGAAAGAATCACTGTTTCGGCACTTGATATATCCGGGAAAGAGTTTACATTAGAGACAGAAGGATTTGAGGCAGTTGTAATTCAACACGAGATAGATCATCTGGATGGCATTCTTTTTTTAGATAGACTGGTTTCCCCTAATGATATATTTAAAAGAAAAGTATTACCCTGATTTTTTTTATTTTTTGAAAATTTTAGAGCAAATTTTAGTAAGATATATCCTCTTGTTAAAAAAGATATCCCCCCTCGGTTATGGGGATATCTCTTAAATTAATATACTCGTATAATACAATGCTGTTAGTATAATCTTATAACTTCTTTGTTATTGTCTTATTATCAATATCTTCAAATACTTTTGTAAATTCATAAGTTATCTCATCTGCCTTTTCTTCAAAATTGTTAAGAGGTATGTTATCGGCAACTTTCATTCTTATTATAATTGAGGTTTCAATTGTTTTTTCAAATATAATTTTTTTATTGATCTCCACATTGTTTTTGAGTTTATCTTCAAATTCTTCTGGGACATTTTTTGACTCATCTGTTCTTATTTTGATTGATTGATATTTAACCTTTCTTACACCATCCTCATCCGGCTCTGATGCTATTATTATTGAACCATTAATTGTTAAAGCAATAATGGTCTTTTTCTCATTTTTATCAAAAAAATCAATCTCTTCTGCAATCCCATAATTATCTGTTATTTTATCGAATTCCTCATACTTCATTTTCCAGTTTTCAAGCATTGCCTCATAATTAACCCCGTTTTTTTCAGCCAATTTTCTTATATTTTTTACATAATCTTCTGGTAATGAAATGTCCATAAAAATCTCCTTAATTAAAAATATTTTTATTTGATTAAATTATATATCAAATAAAATAAAATTACAAGAAAAAATAAAAATTATTGCTTTATTTTTTTATTATGATATAATAATAAAAAAATAATTTAAGGAGTTTTTCTTTTATGAAAAGGTTTATTTTGCTATTAACTATTCTTATCACTATTTTTTCCTGTAAAAAAGATAATTCTCTTAATACCACAACTACAGTATCTACTATCTCTATTGAAAATCCAACTCAATACATAAAAGAGGCTGGCTGTTATTTTTATAAAAATATAGAAGATGTTAATACTCCTATTAAAAATCTAAAGTCAGATAGCTATCTGTGGGTTGATTTTGGTAGAAAGGTGACTGTAATTGATACTAAAAAAGTAGGAGATGATGACTATTATAAAGTTCAATTGCCAGATAAATCTATTTATTGGGCAAAGAAGGATTTTTTTACTTCAAAATTTATTACAATTAATAAGGCAAATGTTTTATGCTATAAACAGCCAGATAATGATTGGGCAACAACTATCAAGTTACAGCCAGGGGATTTTGGTACTTTAATAAAAGAAGAGGACGGATGGATAAATGTTGAATTTAAAGCATATAGACCTACAAAAGAAGGTGGGGATAGAAAATGGGTCGGAAATTACTGGATAAAAGAAGGGTGGACAGATGATATTAATACTGCTAAGCAGGCTTATTATCTTTATATGGCATATTATTACAAATTAATAAAAAATGATGATAAAAATGCAATAGAGATGATAAAAAAGGCTTTTTCTTCTACCAATGAAGAAGAGACCGAGATATCTTATGTTTTGAGAGATTATTTACAGGAACTTCAATCAAATTCCACTGAAGAGATTAAAGAGTGAAATTTAGTTTTAAGAATAGAATTTTAGATTTTAATAATGATATTTTTATAATGGGGGTAATCAATATTACCCCCGATTCTTTTAGTGATGGTGGTGAATACAATACCTTAGATAAGGCTTTAGTTAAAGTAGAGGAGATGATCAAAGAGGGGGCTACTATTATCGATATTGGTGGAGAGTCCACAAGACCTTTTTCTGAAGCAATTTCTGAAGATGAAGAGATTGATAGGGTAATTCCGCTAATAGAAAAGATAAATCGTAATTTTGAGACAATTATTTCCATTGATACATATAAAAGTAAAGTTGCAGAACTCGCTATTCAGAATGGTGCTGAAATAATAAATGACATAAGTGGTTTTACCTTTGATAGTAATATGATCAATGTAGCAAAAAAATATAATGCAACCTCTATTATTATGCATATAAAAGGGACTCCAAAAGATATGCAGATAAATCCAGTTTATCATGATGTTGTATCTGAAATTTATGACTTTTTTAAAGAAAGGATTAACTTTTGCAAAAATAATGGCGTTGAGAAATTAATTCTTGATCCTGGATTTGGATTTGGGAAATCTCTGGATCATAATTATATTCTTCTTAAAAATTTAAATAAATTTACCGATTTTGGATATCCTGTTCTTGTTGGAATTTCGAGAAAATCAATGATAGGCAAGGTAATAGATGTGCCACCAAAGGAGAGAGTAGCCGGGACAATTTCTTTAAATACTATTGCAATTCTTAATGGTGCAAAAATGGTAAGGGTTCATGATGTAAAAGAGGCATATCAATCCATTGCAGTTATAAAAAAATATCTTGAAATCTAAATTGTTTCTATTATTTTCTTTATTAATTCTTCAAAAGAGAGTCCATACTCATTCGCAGCAGCCACATATCCTGCATCTTTACCGAGAGAAGGGTTTATATTTATTTCAATAATATAAATATTATCCTCTTTATCAACTCTTATGTCTATTCTTACATATCCTCTTAGATTAAAATTTTCATAAGACTTTTGACATATATCTTTTATTTTTTCTAATAAGGGTTTATCTTTTTCTAAAAAGTTAAAATTTCTTATGGTATTTTTATATTCAAAAGAGTGCTCTACCCATTTTGCATTATAGGATAAAATTTTAGGTTTATTTTCAGGGTAGTCTTTAAAAATTATTTCTGCCAGAGGGAATATTTCACATCTATTTTTATAACACAAAAGAGAGACATTAAATTCTCTACCATCAATATATATTTCTGCAAAAAAATCTTTTTTATATCTTTCATTAAAATTATTTATTGCTTTTTGACATTCATTTAAACTGGAAAATATCATTATATTATCTTCGTCAATAAATAGTGATCCATCACTATACACTGGTTTTATAATAAATCGCTGTGGAAAGTGGATATCCCCATATATTTTATTATTATAAATAAATGGTGGAGTTTTTAATTTATAAGAGATAAGCAATTCCTTACATAATACCTTATTTGTTGTTATGAACATATTTTTACTATCCGGGGAAGTATAAGGTATGTCGTGATTTTCTAATAACATCGGGAAAAGGCAAATCATTTTGCCATCATTATTAAAATGTTCAACAAGATTAAAACAAAAGTCTGGTTTTATTTGAATAAGGCTCTTTGAGATTTCTAACAGATTTAATGTGCATTCTAATAAATGAACTTCATAATTAAGTTTTTCCAATGCTTTTTCTACTAATCTTACCTGTTCTATGGTATCTATTACATCCTCATTATCTTTCTCTTTTATTTCTGGATATAAAATTACAACCTTTTTTTTCATTTTCATTCTCGCTATAAATTTATATAAAATAACTATTATTTATAATTTTTATATAATCCTACGACAATTGTCGTATATATATAACATATATGGTATAATTTTACGACATATGTCGTAAAATAAATATATAATATAACAATTATTTTATTTTTTATTAAAAATTTCTACCTTACTCTTAATACTTTTAGTTGGACACACTTTTATACATTCAAGACATCTTATACATTCAAGACTTTCTATATTGTTTGTAATATTAATATTCATAGGACAATTATTTTCGCATTTCTTACAATCTATACATGTTTTTTTATCAAGTTCTAACTTAAATATACTTATTTTGTTAAATAGTGACCATATAGCACCGAGTGGGCACATTATTTTACAAAATGCCCTTTTTGAAAAGAGAAATAAAATTAAGAATAATATTAATATAACAAATTTCAATAAGGTAATAAAAGATGCCATTTGTCTTATATTTTTATCAATAATTAATAATGGCACGCCAGCCTGTAATGTACCTGCTGGACATAATAATTTACAAAAATAAGGAGCAATTTTAGTAATATCAAAAATAAAGAGAGGGAGTATTATAACAAACAATACTAATACTACATATTTTATTAACCTTAAAATTT
This sequence comes from Spirochaetota bacterium, assembly GCA_035406685.1. Classification (GTDB taxonomy): domain Bacteria; phylum Spirochaetota; class GWE2-31-10; order GWE2-31-10; family MWDO01; genus DAONLM01. The sequence continues at coordinate 3,450 of DAONLM010000045.1, read as the reverse complement.
TAGGAATATTAATATTTTTATTGGTTATTTTATTGATAAGATCCTGTATAAAGCCAAAAGGGCATATAAATCCACAACATATTCTTCCCCCTATGATTCCTACAGAAGAAAGTATTCCTATTATATAAAACCCTATAAAATTTATCTTCTGAGAAAATATTATTCTTTGAGATATATCATTAAACCAGAATTGTAATGAACCAATAGGGCAAGAAAAAACAGCCATTGGGCAGGAATAACAATTTAAACCCGGAATACAAAATCTTTTAAAACCACTCTGACTGATCATTGCTTTTTTATTAATGATTGATCTAAAAAGTGTAACAAAGTCAGAATTAATAATAAAAAAGAATAATAATTGTATAAAATTTCTTAATCTAATTATTAGCTTTGATATTTTTGTAATCATTATCCAATACCTATACATTCGTAACAGATATTAAGTGCCTTTTGTAATATTCCAGTTATTATGTCGCCAAATATTAGACCTAATATTATCATAAAAATAGAAATTATTAAAATAATTATTTTAATTTTCATATATTTTTTTCTTTATAATATAAATTAGAAAAGGGGATATCCCCCCTTTTCTGTTAATTATTAAATAATCATAATATCCTATTTAAAAATAAATTGAAATAATTTTACAATTAATCCATTTAACCCAATACATGTTCCGACGAATACTATACTTACCATACTCATTAATTTTAACAATATATTTATACAAGGTCCAGAAGTATCTTTAAAAGGATCTCCTACTGTATCACCAACAACAGCAGCCTTATGGGGATCACTCTTTTTCCCACCAAAATTCCCTTTCTCAATAAATTTTTTAGCATTATCCCAGGCCCCACCAGCATTAGCCATCATTATTGCAAGAATAAAACCACTACAAAGAGCACCTGCAAGTAAAGCAAGAACTGTTGCAGGACCAAATACTATTCCAACTAAAACTGGCGTTATTACAGCCATTAAAGATGGTACAATCATCTCTCTTTGTGCACCTTTTGTACTAATCTGAACACATCTTGCATAGTCTGGCTTATCTTTACCTTCAAGAATTCCGGGCTTTTCTTTAAACTGCCTTCTAACCTCTTCTACCATAGCCTTTGCCGCTCTACCCACAGCACCCATAGACATTGCAGAAAAAACAAATGGCATTAAGGCACCAATAAAGACCCCTATCAAGACCAGAGGATTTAAAATATTCTCACTTAAAAAAAAGCCTCCATCTTGCAACGGTAAGATAAAACTCTGATAACCTATTTTTTTAACATATTCATAGGCATTTTGCCATTCAGAAATATGAGCAGGATCAAGTTTTAGAATTTCAAGTATTTTATTACCATATTCAGCAAGTAAAGCAAGAGCAGTAAGAGCAGCACTGCCAATTGCAAATCCTTTTCCAGTAGCAGCAGTTGTATTTCCAAGCATGTCAAGAGCATCAGTTCTCTCCCTTACCTTTGCATCAAGATGAGCCATCTCTGCAATTCCACCTGCATTATCAGCAACTGGTCCATAAGCATCAGTTGCCAATGTTATGCCAAGTGTTGAAAGCATACCAACTGCGGCAAGACCGATTCCATAGAGTCCCATATTTCCACCACCGGCAAAATAGTATGCCCCTAAGGTTCCCAGCACGATTGTAATAACAGGTATTGCTGTTGACATCATTCCAAGAGAAAGCCCTCCTATTATTACTGTTGCAGGACCAGTTAAAGAAGTTTCAGCAAGTTTTTTAGTAGGTTTATAATTATCTGATGTAAAATATTCTGTAAAATAGCCAATTATATTACCAGCGATAAGTCCTGTTATTATTGCCCCCCATAATCCAAGTCCTTTCTGTCCGAATAATAACAACACAATTACAAGAGACGCAATTGCAATTAAGCCAGTACTGAAATATATACCTCTTCTTAAAGCATTTAATAGTGTTTTTTGAGTAGCATCGTCTTTTGCTTTTACTAAAAATGTTCCTAATATTGAGCAAATTACACCGGTTATTGCTATTAAGCCGGGTAATTCTATATATTTAAGAATAGTAGTACCTGATATATCCTTTGCGGCCATAGCAGCAACACTACCAAGAGCCATTGTTGCAACAATTGAACCTACATAACTTTCATAAAGATCAGCACCCATTCCAGCAACATCACCAACATTGTCACCAACATTATCAGCTATTGTGGCTGGATTTCTTGGATCATCCTCTGGAATTCCAGCCTCAACTTTACCAACAAGATCAGCACCAACATCTGCGGCTTTAGTATAGATTCCACCACCAAGTCGTGCAAATAGAGCCATTGTTGATGCTCCCATACCAAAAGTAATCATAATTGGTGGTATCTCCTCAGGAGAGGTAATACCGATACTGAGTGGCATAAAAACATATTTTAAAAGTATCCACCATAAAGCAATATCAAAAAGACCAAGCCCTACTACAACCATCCCCATTACTGTTCCAGAATTAAAGGCAACTCTTAATCCAGAATTAAGATTATTACTTGCAGCAAATGCTGTTCTACAATTAGCCTTTGTTGCAATTTTCATTCCTATAAAACCAGAAAGACCGGAAAAAAATCCACCAGTAAGAAATGCGATTGGTACAAAGGGGGACAACCATCTTTCTCCTTTTAAGATGATAGGTATAATCCAAGCTATAAAACCAAGTATAGCAAAAAGAATAATAAAGAAAATCCCAACAACCTTGTACTGTTGATAAAGATATGCCATTGCTCCTTCATGAACATAGTCAGATATCTCTTTCATTCTATCAGTGCCAGGGGATTTCTTTAAAACTCCTATTGCTAATATTAAAGCAAATATTAAGGCAATTAATGAACCGCCTAATGTGAGAAACATAAAGTCAAAATGAGTATTTGACTCAGCAAAAATAAAAGATGGGATAAAAAAAAGAATTAATAAAATTAAATAAGATCTTTTCATTTTTTCTCCTTAAAAATCAGATTAGCAACTTATTAAATAAAGATGCCAATTTAATATACAATGATTAATTATTTTTTTCAATATATTTTTTGAAAAAAATTATGACTGATGATGCGATTTTATTTTTAGGCAAATTTTTTAATTTTTTTTCTAAAAGTTGTAAAGGATTTTCTAAGAAATTTTGTGATTAATATATAGAAATATTTTTTTTACAGGAGGTATAATTTATGAAGGAATTCGATTTTGTCTTAAATCAAGATCTCTTTGAAAAAATTAACAATTTAAAAGATAAAAAAGATAAAGATCTTTCTACTTTAATAAGGGAAATTATAATCTTTATGCTTCCCGTATTAAAGAGAAAGCATCTTTTTGAAAAAAGGAGGGATAAAGATTATAGGTTTATAGGTGCAACTCACAGGATTAGAATTTATATTCCAGAAGAGGTATATAATGAGTTAAAATTGGTTCATGACCATATTAACTCATTTAGTATTGCCATTC
>DAONLM010000044.1:0-16601 GCA_035406685.1 Spirochaetota bacterium | reverse complement strand
ACAGCGATACTAAAAGTATTTAAAGTATCGTGTATCTGTTTTAATTCATTATAAATTTTCTCTTCCAGAAATACCCTTACTCTTTTTGTCGCATTCACATAAGGATAGTCTCTCTTTCTTCTATCCTCTGTTAAATGCTTTTTCTTTAAAAAAGGCAGCATTGTATTTATTACTTCCCTTATTATTTCAGATACTCCTTTATTATTTTGTTCTGTTAAAATTTTAATTTTACCAAATAAATTATCATCAATAACAAAATCAAATTGCAGCATTTTATTTACCTCCAATAATATAAAAAATATTTCTATATATTAATCACAAATTTTTTGAGAAAATCCTTTACAAGTTTTAGAAAAAATTTAAAAGATTTTTTTAAAAATAGATTTTTAATATCTTTTGGCTAACTATAGTTTTTTGGGTATAAAAAATGTTTTAAAATTAAAAATGTTGAATTTTTGTTATAATTATAGTATTATATAATCGTAAAAAATAAAACATTTATTAATATACAAATGGAAGGATTATGAAAGGAATTATTTACTATTATTCAGGGACAGGGAACACAAAAATAGCAGTTCAATATATTGTTGGAAAAATAAAGAATGCTGAGTTTTCTCTTTTTGATATTGTTAAAGAAGGTATAAAAGAAAAAAAAGATCCTAATATTTTACAATATGATATTATAGGCATAGCTGTTTTTACAGATTGGCTTGGACCTTCACAGATAGTAAAAGATTTTATTGAAAAACTTCCACAAGGGAAGGGGAAAAATGTTTTTGTTTTTAATACCTGTGGTAATATAAGTGGAAAAACACTCAAACTCCTAAAAAAATGGTTGGAGATAAAAGATTACAGAATTATTGCAGGTTTTACATTAAAAATGCCGGATAACTATCCACCTTTAAATAAAAATAAAACTTTAATTATAGGGGAAAATAATCCATCACAAAAAGAAATAGAAGAATTTAATAAATTCATTCAGGAACTTGATATAAAATGTGCTGCAATAAAAGAAAAAAGAACAGTACCTATAAGTAAAATAAAGATAGGAATTCTAAATTCCATACTACCTGTATTTAGCAGGAAAAAATCTAAAAAAGCGATGGGTAATCTATTCGTTGATGAAGCAAAATGTATAGAATGTGGTATTTGTGCTCAGGCATGTCCTTATAATGCTATAAAATTAAATCCAAAACCTAAATTTGATGACCTACTATGTTTTGGATGTTGGGCATGCTATAACCGATGTCCAGAAAAATGTATATATACTAAAAAAATGAAAGAATGTGCTCATTATCCCAGACCATTACCAGAACTTGTAGAAAAATTAAAAATATAGAAAATTGATTATAATTTTTTTAAATAAATTGACTTTTTTATAAAAATTTAAATGATTAGCCATTAAATGAGTATAAAAATTAAAATTCAATATCTAATATTACTTTCTTTATTTATTCTATTACTCTTTTTATCTTTAATTTCAATTGCTATTGGCTCAAAAAGTATACCTATTGATAAAATATTGATTGAAATAAAAAATTATTTTATTTATCCTAATGCTGAATCAATTGAACAAAAAATAATAATTAATCTAAGAATTCCAAGAATAATACTTGCCATTTTTGTTGGTGGAATGCTTTCGGTATGCGGGCTTATTTTACAGACCATATTTAAAAATCCACTTGTAGAGCCATTTACCTTAGGAATTTCTGCAAGTGCATCTTTTGGAGTTGCTCTTGCTATATTTATCTCAGATTTTTTTCTTAAAATAAGAATTCCTTTTTTCCCATTTTCTTTGATAAGTGGAATATTGGGTGTAAGCATTATATTACTATTTTCTTTATCAAAGAATATCTCTATATATACGATAATTTTTATTGGCATAAGTATATCCTATTTTTTTAATGCTCTTTTAACTCTCCTGTTGTCACTTCTTGGAAATAGAAGTTATGACATTATAATATGGATGTTTGGCTCATTTTCAATAATTCCATCCCGACTTGTAATAATTTTATTCATATTCTTTTCACTAATCATACTCATTGTATTATTATTATTTCACAAAGAACTTGATCTTTTTTATTTTTCAGAAGATGTGATAAAAAGTATGGGGGTAAAATTAAATATTTTAAGAACTATTTTACTCGGTTTAATCTCGTTTATTACGATCTTTTCTGTCTCTTTTTGTGGAATAATTGGATTTGTTGGTCTTGTGATTCCCAATATAGCAAAATTAATATTTTATAGAAAGCACAATATTTTAATAATGGCAAGTTTTTTAATGGGTGGGATTTTACTTTTAATAAGTGATGATATAGCAAGAAGTCTTGTTTCCCTATTTTCTGATTATGGAAAAGAGTTACCAATTGGAGTAATCACCTCTATAATAGGGGTGCCATTTTTTATATATTTTCTAACAAAAAGAGAAAAAATATAACTATGATGTTTAAAGTGGAAAATCTAAATTTTTACTGGGATAAAAAAAATATTTTGTTTACTGATTCTACTTTTAATATAAAAAAAGAAAGATTAACGACAATTGTTGGAAGAAATGGCTCGGGTAAAACCACGCTACTAAAAATTTTATGTAATTTAATAAAACCAGTAAAGGGGGATATCTTTTTAAATAACATCAAAATAGACAAATATAAACCAAAAGAGTTAGCCAAAATACTCTCTTATGTTGAACAGGATTTTGATAAAAATATACCATTAAAAGTAATCGATATCTTAAAATTAGGGACATATCCCTATCTTTCTATATTGTATAATAATAGAGAAATAATCGATAGAATTGATAAAGCAATAGAACTCTGCAAACTAAAAGATTTTTTACAAAGAGAATTTAATAAACTTTCAACTGGAGAAAAACAAAAAGTTATACTTGCAAAAGCATTATGTCAATCTGATTCTGTTATATTACTGGATGAACCAACGAGTTTTTTAGATATAAAAAATGAAATAGAGATAATCAATCTTTTAAGAGATCTTGTAACAAATCATAAATATACTGTTGTTATGATAACTCACAATATTAATCTTTCATATCAATATTCTGATGAAATAATTACTATTTTTGATAAAAAGATAGAGACTCATAATAAAAAAGATCTTTTAGATCCTATAATTTTAAGAAAAATATATGATGTTGATATAAAAAAGATTGAATATAAGGATAGTGTTATTTTTTACTATTAAAATTGTCTTAAAAAATAAGAATATTTTAAATTAAAGAGAAAATAACTACAAAATTTTTAATATAAATACGATAATAATATCATGACACAAAAAGAATTAATCTCTTTATTAACAAAAATAATTTTTCTAATTTTATTTATATTCTTTATATTCATAATAACAATAAATATTTATAAATTTGTAGAATATGTTGTAAAAATTGATCAAATATTAAAATTGATGGAAGAAGATAATAAAGAACTTCCATTAATAAATACTCAATTTAACTATTTAGATATTAATGAAGGATTATATGATCCAAATATCGCATATACTGCTGAAAAATTGGGATATAGGGACAGACTTAAGGATATTAATGGAAGTGAATGGGGCGAAGGGATAAATATTCTTGTAATTGGTTCTGACAAAAAAGATTTTCATAAAGAGAAATCAAGAGCAGATGTAATAATTGTCTTAAGAATAATAAAAAGTGGTAAAATTCTTTCATTATCAATACCACGCGATTCACTCATAACATTTTCAACAGGAGAATATAAAGGATATACAGAAAAGATAGGCCATAGCCTTTTCTGGGGAGGCCTTGAAAATCTTAAACATAATATAGAAATAATAATGGGCAGTCCTATTCATAAAGTTATAATTGTGGATAATTTCAGGAGTTTTGAGGCTTTTCTTTCAATAATTGGCGGTATAAAAGTAGATAAATTTTTATATGGAAAACTCGGTATCCAGTGGATAAGAAATAGAAATTTTGTATATGGTGATATAGAGAGATGTAAAAGGCAACAAATTTTTATAAAAAAAGCTATTTCAAAATTATGGGAGATAAGTAAAAAAGGAAATTATTTCTATTGTATATTTGCATATAGGGCATTTAAAAGAATTTTTGAAACAGATTTAACAGAAGAAGAGTTTATAAAAATTATATACATTTTAAAGTCTAATAATTTTTTACCAGAAGAAAATCTTTATTCTTCTGTATTAAATGGAAGATTTGGAAAATATAATTCTATTTTAAGTGCAAGAAATAATCTCTCCTGCTGGATTTTAGATGAAAAAGAGATAGAAAAAATAAGGCTGTTGTTTTATTCAGATAGTAAAAATTTTTCGTTTTATGATAGAAAAATTACTTTCTTTGACTATTTAAAGAATGATATACAAATTATTTTAGCAAATAAAAATACATCTAATAATAAAATAAAACAATCGAGTATAATCAATAAATAAAATTAACATAAGAAAACTTTGAGTTTTTCATTATCTAAAAATAAACTTGCCTCCATCTCCATCCCTTTTTTTAAAAAAAATCCAACTACTCTGAAATTTAAGATATATTATGACGAAAAAAAGAGTATGAGAAAAAGGATTTTATTATTCTTTCTTATATTAATTTTATTCTCTTCTTGCACAGATCCAAAATATCAAAAAGATGAGATTATAAAGGGAATTGCTATATCAGAAGATTACTATAATGAATATAGCTTTATAGATTACAATACAGTAAAAGATATTTTTAATCTTAATAATATAGATTTCTTATTATGTGGACTCCATAATAAAGAAAATTCAAAAAGATCTTTTTCTAATGATATAAAAAACATTTCTAAAAAATTAAAAAATGATAAATTAGTATATAATGTTCCAATACTGGATGAAAAATATTATTATGACAATCCCTCTGATAATCAGACAATATTTTTCTTTGATAAAAATAATAATACATTGTTCAATCCCTATCACAGAGAAAAATTGTGCAATATTCTTTTAAATTTAATAACATTAAAATATGATGGAACAACTAAAAATTATTTTAATAAATATATAGAACTTTTAGATAAAGGCTATATTCTTGGACCTTCTGTCTCTTCAGAAATAATAGGACCTCAATGGTTTATACCGGGTGATTTAAGAATGTATATTGTAAAAAATAATAAAGAAAGTATTCAAAAGGCAATTTCAAAAAGAAGGATATATGTTTCATTAGAAAAAGATGTCATAATTAACTTTAAAATTGCTAATTATAAAATAGGCGAAATAATAAATTCTTTTTCCACTAATATTTTACCTTTTTCGTTAAACATAAAGAGTCCAAATTCAAAAATAGGCTCAGTAGAAATAATTTCTAACAATAATGAAATTATTTTTAAAACTTCTACCATCAACAGAAATGAGTTTATTTATAACAATAATATAGAATTAAAAAATTCTTTTGCATATTATATGGTTAAAGTGCAATTTAATAATGGAAATATAGCATTTACAACACCAATATGGATCGTTAATAAACCTCTCTGTGTAATAAATAGCATTGAACAGCGTCCTTTAACAAAGAAAAATACAATAAAATATACTTTTTGCCTTGAAAACATCAGAGAAGAGGCTATAGAAGATTTAACACTCGATATTATATCTTCAGAAAAAGGATTAATAAATTCTAAAACTATAAGTCTAAAAAAAAGAGAAACTTTTTATTATTCTGATGATTATACCTATGAAAATGATTATCAGGAAATTTTAACTTTTCATTGTTATAAAGATAATTTTTCTTTTTACTCAAATATGGAAATAGATAAAAAAAGTAGATCTGTATCAGTATTAATTGATGCAGCACATAATAATATTTTTAAAAATGAGATGTCAAAATTAAAGGAACTATTAGAATCCAATAATTTTATTGTTAGTAAAGAAGAGAGAATAAAATTTTTTGAAGACTATGAAAATCTTAAAAAATATCATATTATTTTAATCACAATACCAGAAAATATTTTAGGAATTATGGATCAGAATATGTTTTTCTTTGTGGCCATAAATAAATACGTTTATAATGGAGGTATCATAGTAGTTGCAGCCTATAATCATGAAAATATAGCCTCTACTATAGTCTTTATGAATGAAATTTTAAGAGTTGTCTACTCTCAGATAAGATTCAGAATTGATGATAAATTTAATGTATCAAGAATAAAAGACTTAGAATCAAATTATATGAATAATCCATCTATGCCTATCTTTTATAATATAATACCATTAGATCCATCAGAACAAAAAATAGAAAAGATCTATATGAGAAATCCAGTTGAATTCTTTTCACAGATTGGAACACCAATAAACAAATTGTATAATATAGAGCCATTGGTTATATTTAATGAAACCACAAGAGTTGATAGTCATTTTATAAAAAATTATTCTGATTACTCTTCTGCTGTTATTTCAAATTTCGGATCCGGGAAAGTGGTTATATTGAGTGGTATAAATTTTAGTGATTATGATATAGACAATCTCAACAATAAAGAATGGATTCTTAGCCTCTTTAAATATATAAGCAAAACTAATTAGAGTTTATCTATAGCTATGAAGACCCGACAGTAAAAAGTTCACACCTAAAAATGTAAATAGAGCGAGTAAAAAACCAATTATCTGAACGATCACTGTTATTTCTTTCCTTGTTTTGCTAACCAGTCTTAAATGAAGATATATTGTATATACCAACCAGGTGATTAAAGCAAATGTCTCTTTTGGATCCCATCCCCAGAATCTTCCCCAGGCATAATATGCCCATATAGCACCAAATAAAAGAGCACCAGATGTAAATAAAGGATAGCCAATTATTATAGACTTATTGATTATCCTTTCGAGTGCCTCTTTTTGAGCCTCATTTTTTATTAAAAAATAGTATATACCAGATGCAAAAGCAAATGCAAAGAATGCCTCGCCAATAAATGTTAAACTTACATGTAAAACAAGCCAGCCAGATTTCAGTGCAGGCAGCGGCATCTTTATTTCTTGAGGGGCAATTGGGGATAAACATATAGCAAAGATAGAAAATGCGACAATTGTCGTAATAAAAACAAGAGTATTCTGAATTCCCTTTTTAAGATTTAGTAAAATATATAATAAAATTATTAAAGTTATAACTCCAGAAAAAAATATAAGAGCCTCAAAGGTATTTGTTATTGCCAATGTTTTTATTAAAATAGAGCGAATTATTATTTCATACATAATCAATAAAAAAATGCCAAGAAGAGTGCCTATTTCAAATCTTATTCTGAATTTAATAAAGAAATTAATTATTTCGATTAGTATTGTTAGTAAAAATAGAATTAAAACAAAAATAAATATCATTTTCTTGTGACTCCTATTATTTTAATATAAAATAAAATTAATCCAATAAAAATAAGTATAATCCCTATTATAATAGAAATATTACCATAATCCTTAACAAATTTTAAACCAGTCATCTCTATTGATTTTGCATTTTCTATTACATATTCTCCAATTTTATTTCCAATATTGAATTCCATTATTCTTTCACTCTCTTTAAAATATAACTTACTATCAGTAAATTTAAGAAAAGTATATTTATTACCAGAATTTGTTGAGATAGAATCACCATTTACAATCTTTTTTATTCCGATATCACTGGCTAAACTAACAATATCAATAATTTTATAAGAATTTTGATATATATTTATCCCATTTATAGATACAGGATAATTTACCTTTAAAATCATTTCTTTTATTTTTTTATTTTCTGAATCGTAAAGATAAAATTGAGTTATATAATTCTTTATTTTGCCATTCTCATATTTTTCAAGATCTATTTTTTCTATTTCTAAAAATTTTCCCTGCCCAACATCTATCCTCTCACCTATTTTAAACCATCTAAAATCCTCTACTCTTGTAAAAATACTTATAATACCACCAATAATTATTACCAATAATCCAATATGAATAAAATCAGATCCCTTTATCAATTTTGTTTTTAAATTTAATATAAATCTCGGAATAGAGCATAGAGAAAGATTTATTATAAAAAGAGTAGAAATTATAAAAAATACCGGAGACTCAAAATAATTATTAAAACGTATTAAAATTATAATGTAAAATATTAGTGTTGGATAATTGTTTTTGTAAAATTCTATATCCATACCCTGTGGGATAATTCCAGCAATTGTGCTAAAAATTACTAAAATAATAAGTAGAACAATTCCGGTTTTAATTGACTTTAAAAATTTAAAAAAATTCTTTAATACACGAAAAACTGAAATATTCTTCATTCTCTCTCTATATTAAATTTAAATCGCTATTTTTAGTAACAAATAGCATAAAAATATAAAAAAATCAAAAAAAAAATTTGACTTTTTAAAATTTTTATGTTATAATATATATAGATACCTGTTGAACAGGTCAAATAAACGGATGGACAACTTATTCCCCTCCCCAAAAGAGTCCATCCGTTTTTAATTTAATAATAAATAATTTCTATTTTCTGTTTTAATTCTTCTATTAGATTCTTTCTAACACTCTCTTTTATATTTGTATTATACTCACTTATAAGAATTGATTCAGCCTTATAATTTGCCTCTTCTTCTGATAATTTCTTGGGTAATACTTTACTATCTATCTTAAAAATATATAAGCCATTATTTGTAGTAAAAATTTTATCTATTAAACCAATACTTGCAGACTTAAAGGCTAATAATATCTCTTCTGTAAGACTGTTTTTTACCCTCGGATCATCAAAGGCTATAAAGCCAGCTCGCCCTTTTGGAGTAGAATTTTTTGATATTAGATCATTTGAATACTCTGTTACAGCATCTTCAAAATTAAGCCCTTTATTAAGAAGTGCAAGACACTTTTCTGCTCTCTTTTTTTGTGCTTCTCTCTCTTTTTCTTCAAGAAGTTTGCCATTATTATCATAAAAAGAAAAGTATATCATTGATATAATTACCCCTTCTCTCTCCTCAAATAGATCTGGTCTTTGCTTTTTTAATTTTTCTATCTCCTCTTTTGATGGGGTATATTTTTTTAATTTTTCATTTTCAATAGCATAACTCAAGAATTTAGATATCCACAATTGTCGTTTTACATATTCCTTATATGTTTTCATAGATAGGTTATTTATAAGAATAGCCTTTAAGAATTCATCATCACTTACAGCACTAACATCCTTGTTTACTCTACTTGCATAATAAGCCTTATCATCCCTGATCTGATTCAAAACCTCCTCTTCAGTAGGTTCTGTAACAGATATCTTTGCTCCAATATAAAGAAGGGCATCCTCAACCAATTCTTTAAGAGCCTCTTCATAGCTTATGTTATAAAGTTTAGCTCTTTTTAATACATCACTTTTTAATATTATCTCACTACCTACTTTTGCAACCCTACCAACATTTATCTGAGTTTGAGTATAAGATAAATATATAAAATTTAGAATAATGCCTATTAAAATAAATTTTTTCATAAACCACCTCTTTTATTTTTTAAATATAATATCAAAATTCTTAAAAGTTTTTAACTCTTTTCCAAAAATATTTATTAGAATTTTTTTAAATAAAATAATAAATTCATAAATAATATCTCTATTAAAATCCATATCTTTTATTTCTATAAATTTCTTATCAAAAAATTTATTAAAAATAGAAACAGAATAGTCTGAAATAATTATATTCTTATCAGTAGCACAATTTTCACAAAAAATACCACCATTTTTTAAATCAAAAAAATAAAAATTGTTACTATTTTTACAATTATTACAACTTTCTAAATTAAATCTATAGCCATTCAAATATATAAATTTTATTACAAAAAACAAAAAAGATTTTATAATATCATTACTCTCTTTTAAAATCTCTATACTATAATCCAATAGATAAAAATAACTCTTAAATTCATTACTTTCAAGATAACTATTCAACAAAATTTCATTATAAAATGAAACAAGATAGATTAATTTTATATCTTTCTTTAAAAAATCATTACAATCCGCATCTGCTATATCATCCAATTTAAAAAGATTATTTTTTGGATTTCTGTTTAGAAAAAGCGTTGCCTTAACAAATGGCTGAATTACAGGACAGAATCTACTCTTTAATTTTTCTGCCCCAAATGCTGTTGCTGAATTAATTCCTATATCAGGAGATATAAATATAAAATTCCTATCTATCTCCCTTATGGTTTTATATTCAAGTATATAAGCTTTTGTGGTAATGTAACGGCTTGTTCTCATAATGAATTAAAAATTCTTTTTAATTTTAAAATATCCCTCTCTAAAATAAAAGCACCTTTACTCTTCAAAGAAAAACCTGCACATTTATTTGCAAAATATAATAAATTTAATAAAATATTCTCATTCATAGTTAAAATTTTTTCTTTATTTAAAAAAGACTTTTTAATAAGAAAATATATTATGCCAGCGCTAAAATTATCACCAGCGCCTATTGTATCGACTATATTTCTTATCTTTATGGCTTCTGCTTTAATAATATTGCCACCTCTTAACTTTGCATAAGAACCATTACTTCCATCTGTGATTATTGCTAAGATTGGTTTAAATTGAGAAAGAAAATTAAATCCATCTTCTATTTTAGTTATATTTGTTATGTTTGCTAAATCTTCAATTGAGCATTTTATAATGTCTGATGACTTAAAATTTTCATATATATACTTTTTACTCTTCTTAGAATTAAGATGTTTTTTCCTTATATTGGGATCATACATTATTAAAATATTATTTTTCTTTGCTATATTTATCATTTTTTTTACATTATTTCTATTTTCATTAAGTATTGAAAATATTGAGCCATAATAAAATAATGAACTATTTACTATATTTTTTATATCCATTTTTACTTTTGAATTTTGTCTATAAAAATCATAAGTTGCATTGCCATCTCTGTTTATTATGCAAAAGGCTAATGCTGTTTTATAATCATCTATTCTTTTTACATTTTCTGAATTAATCTTGTATTCTCTCATTTTTTCAATAATAAAATTTCCCCAGAAATCATTTCCAATATAAGAATAAAAATCAACATTTATGCTGAGTCTTGCAAGTGTTACTGCTGTGTTGAATATTGAGCCCCCACACACTGGAGAGAAATCAAAACTCTTTCTATCTTTTATTAGATCAATAAGAGCGTCCCCAAATAGTGCTATATTATGCATAACCTACCTTTTTAATTTCCTTTAATGATATTGTATAGGCTGATTATAAAGGCGGGATTAAACCCCGCCTTTATAATGAAAATCAAGAAATTATTTAAAAAATATTTTAAAATTATCCTTTAAAAATCTCTAACGAGTACTCTCTCAACAAACTGATCAGAAGTTATTGTCCCATTTGAAAGATCTCTTACATCTTTTGCAGCAACATAGTATCCTTTCTGATTACCATCGTTATAAATAATTCCAACTGCAAGTACTTTATCCATAGAATTAACTCTTTTGTATAAGAAAGCAACCCCATACAAAAAAACCTGTGCCCAATCATTTGTATTCTTATTAACAGTATATTTAAATACTGTAATAAAAGTAGTATTATCTTTACTCCAAGCTGGCTCAAGATAATCGTCATCTTTAAGATTATTAATATTATAACTGCCACTCGATGAAGAGGATTGATTTTGTTTCTTTTGAGATGTTGATTCGCAGTTAAAAAATAAAAATAATAAAAAAGATAAAATTAAGATAAATAAATAAGGTCTTTTCATGGTTTTTTCCTTTAATATAAAAAAATAAATTTATCCTTAAAAATTAAGGATATATAGAAAATTATATAACAAAAAATAAAAAAAATCAATTTATTTCAGGAAATATTTCAAAAATTTTTATTTTTTTCTTTATGTTGAAATTTTAAATGAGTATCATCTGTAATATTATATTTTTTTTCAATGTTATATATTTTTACATCATGTATAAAATGTTCTACAGCGAATCTAACCATCATCTTATTTTTAGTATAAATGCCAGCCCCTTTTAAATAGCTATCGCCACCGCATAAAAATAGCTCTTGTTCATCTTTTATTACCATTATTCTCCATACATCTTTTAGAGATTCTATATTCTGAATAAAACTCGACTCCATCTCCATAGAATATACATTAAATTTTTCTTTAAATATTTCATCTATCTTTGACAGACTGAATATATGCACCTCTATCTTGTCTGAAAGAGTCAATAACTCATTTCTAATCCAGTCAAGTTCTCTCATACCAGCACTTATATATAAATACTTTTCAGCACTCTTTACCATATATGATAATTTATCTATCTGATTTTTTCTCTCTGTTAAAGTAATAAAAAGATCTTCTGGAAGTTCTGGTTTTTCAAGTTGTGATAGAGAATCTTTTAATAAAGAGAGAGCACTCTCTGTTTTTTTATTTATGCTATACTGTATCTCTTCAAATGATTTTGCAACATAAGAGGAAGCACTCCCCTGTGTAAGATGTATAAAACCATAGTTTCTCAATTTCTCAAGTATACCATAGACAAGCGATCTTGAAATGGTGGTATTTTTTGCAATGTCATAGCCACTACAATTAGGATGGGTTTGAATATAGAGAAAAACTTTTGCATCATTCTGAGTTAATCCGAGAGACAAAAATGAATTTATCACAAGATTTTCTATTAATTCCATATAATTCCTATTTTTTCTCCCCCTCTTTTTTTGAAGGTTCGGCTTTTTCTTCATTAAGAATTGTTGCTTCAATTCCACCTTCAAGAAAAAATGTATTTGTATCAACATTTACTATTATCTTTTTAGCACTATATATAGACCCCTGATTTTCTACTGTTGGAAATCCGGTAATCTCCATTATTTTATCCTTTCTTGTATATTTTACTGATGCACCTTTTGCAAAAATATCTTTTTGAAAAATTCTTATATTTCCCTGAACAATTGCTAGCTTTTCTTTATCATAATTATATATTGCATCACCAAATACAGCAACCTCCTCTTCAACATCAACATAAAAGGCATTTTCTCTTATTACAAATTGCTTTTCACTTTTATAATACTCTGCATATTCACCACCGATCTGGATTTTTTCTTTTTCCTGAAAAATACGTATATTCTTTTTAAAAATAGCCTTTTCCACATTATCATCTTTTGTAAGATATATCTCCATTTCATCACAGTATATCTCATTATTATCTATGGTAATATGAGCATTCCCCTTTGCATAAAAGACCTTTTTTTGCTGATTGTAAGAGCCATAATTTGATGTTAAATTTAATTCATCTATTTTACCATAAAATTTATACCCTAAAAATAAAAACATCAACAAAAAAATAAATCTATTTCTTATCATTTGTGTTATCCTCATAATAATATTTTAACTCTAAGTTATTAAAAGAGGTATCCTGTTTATTGATATCAGATTCCATTGAACTTGCTTTTAAGTATGAGCCATCCTCTTTTTCTATAAAAATTTCTGTATTACTCGACATTTTATTATCTTTATAATTTAAAAAGAGCTCCTCTGTATAAAGTGTAGCCTTTTCTTCAATCATCTTTATTTTAATGTTCCCTTTAAAAGTGACATTTTTTGTCTCCTGATCAATATAAGAATAATCGGCATTTATCTCGGCTTTTTTCTCACCTTTTGAATTATACACAATGGCATATATACTCTCGCATTCTATTTTATTCTTTTTGTCAAAAAATTTTGCAAAGTCAATCTTTGTATAAAGATATTTTTTCCCATTCTTATAGATAAAATGCTCATAATTTTTTTGAGTCATATCCGGAAATATCTCTTTTTCTGTGATCTTTTCTACTTTTGAGTTACTACAGCTAAAAATAAAAATAATCAAAATCAAAAATCTAATTTTCATTTTTTATTTAAAATACTCTTTTTTATAAATTCAACAAATATAGGACTAGGAGAAAATGGTTTGGACTTGAATTCTGGATGAAATTGTACTCCAACACCAAAAGGATGATCTGGCCACTCCACTGCCTCTATTAAATCCACTTCTTCTGTGATACTGGCTATAATAAGACCATTTTTCTTAAACTCTTCTCTGTATATATTATTAAATTCATATCTATGTCTATGTCTTTCAGAAATTTTTTCAGATTTATATGCCTCATAAATATGTGTATTTAAAAAAACTCTTGATTCAATAGCACCCAACCTCATTGTTCCACCCTTGGCACTAACGCCAATCTGTTCCTCAAGCATACTTATAACTGGATATGGGGTTGTTGCATCAAACTCTGTTGAATTCGCCTCTTTATAACCGAGCACATTTCTTGCATACTCTATTACCATTATCTGCATACCAAGACATATTCCAAAATAAGGAATTTTATTCTCTCTTGCAAAATTGGCTGCTATTATCATTCCTTCAATGCCTCTTTCATCAAACCCGCCGGGCACCAATATACCATCAATATCACTCAGCATAGAAGAGACATTCTCCTTTGTTAGATGATCACTTTTTATTTTAACAATCTCAATTTTAGACTCATTAGCAATTGCTGCATGATTTAAAGCCTCATATATTGACTTATAGGCATCCTGAAGATCAACATACTTTCCTACAACAGCGATTCTTACCTTTGTTTTTGGATTTTTAATCTTATATACAAGATCTTCCCATATTGAGAGATCTATTTTTAACTCTTCATTATCATTTAATAGTTTTAATTTTTTTAATATTAATTTTGTAAATCCCTGATTATGATATAAAAGAGGAATTTCATAAATAGAACTCTTTATTGTGGATGCTTCAATTACAGAATCCTCTTCCACATTTGTAAATAGAGCGATTTTCCTCTTCATTAAAATATCCATTGAACCATCTATTCTACAAAGGATAATATCTGGCTGAATACCTATCTCTCTTAACTTTTGAACACTATGTTGTGTTGGCTTTGTCTTAAATTCATCTGCTGCATTTATTTTAGGTATGAGTGTTAAATGAATGAAAAGGACATTATCTTTGCCAACCTCATACATAAATTGTCTTGCTGCTTCGAGAAATGGTATTGATTCTATGTCTCCAACAGTACCACCAATCTCTATTATGCCAATTTGAGTATCTTTTGCTAAACTCTGCCTTATTCTTCTTTTGATTTCATCAGTAATATATGGAATCACCTGTACACATTTTCCCAAGTATTTACCGGCTCTTTCCTGTTCGATTACCTCTCTATATACAAGCCCTGTTGTAATAGAATTGTTTCTGGTCAAAAAAGCATTTGTAAATCTTTCGTAATTGCCAAGATCAAGATCAGTTTCTGCTCCATCATCTGTAACAAAAACTTCTCCATGTTGATATGGACTCATGGTACCAGCATCTACATTTAGATAAGGATCTATCTTTGTCATTGAAATTTTATAACCAGAAGCTTCAAGCAAGGCTCCTATTGAAGAAGATGCTACCCCTTTTCCGAGAGATGAGCAAACGCCACCAGTCACAAATATATATTTTATATTTTTCATAAAAACTCCTATTCTTATAAAATAAAATTATAATATACAGAAAATCCTTGATTTTGTCAAAAATTTTATATATACTTTTCCTTAAAAATTATATTTTTTAAAATTTAGATTTTAAGATAAAAGGGGATTAAATGGATAAAAAATACTATTTAAATCTTATAAAAATCGCATTAAAAGAGGATCTTGGCAATACAGGGGATATCACCACTGATGCTATTTTTAAGAATAATGATAAGATAGAGACATTTAAGTTGATTGCAAAAGAAAATGGCATTTTGTGTGGAAAGGATGTTTTTATAGATGTTTTTAAGACAATTGATAAAAAATGTGAGGTAGAATTTTATTTTAATGATAAAGATTCTATTAAAAAAGGGGATATTATTGCAAGAGTAAGAGGAAGGGTATCGAGTATATTAAAAGGGGAGAGGACTGCTCTTAATTTTATATCTCATTTGAGTGGAATTGCTACAAAGACAAGTCTATTTGTGCACAAGGCAAATGGTAAGGTCAAAATTCTTGATACAAGAAAGACCATACCTGGTTTAAGATATCTACAAAAATATGCTGTTTTGTGTGGTGGTGGGACAAATCATAGAATAGGTTTATTTGATATGGTATTGATAAAGGATAATCATATTGATGCTGCTGGTTCAATAACAGAGGCTGTAAATCTTGTTAGAAAAAAATGGGGAAGTAGATATAAAATTGAAGTTGAAACGAGAAATTTAGAAGAGGTTAAAGAGGCTTTAAGATTAAATGTAGATAGAATAATGCTTGATAATATGGATATAGAAACCATAAAAGAGGCTATAAAAATAATTAATAAAAAGAGCGAGACAGAAGTATCTGGCAATATGACAATTGATAAAATTGAAGAGATGGCAGAGGCTGGAGTTGACTTTATATCTTTTGGGGAGCTTACTCATACTATTAAAGTCTTTGATTTTTCTTTGAAGAAAGAGTGATTTTTTAAAAAGATCTAATTTTTAGTTTTTTACTATATTATGAAAGGGGATATCCCCATGATGTCACACATCTAACAAATTTTTATTTTTTTAAAAAAGAAAAAGAGATATGAATTTTTTTATCTCTGTTGTATAAATAAATTATAAAATAACCTTAACCCAACTTTGTCATAATAAAATTCATATCTTCTTTAAACATCGATAGTTA
>DAONLM010000043.1:0-16676 GCA_035406685.1 Spirochaetota bacterium | reverse complement strand
TATATATTAATCACAAAATTTTTGAGAAAATCCTTTACAATTTTTGAGAAAAAAAATTTAGTTTTTTTGAAAAAAATTAAAGTGAGGGACAGACCTATAATTTTTTTATGATTAAAATAGGGACAGACCTGCTCTATAATTATCATGATGTTAAACTATTTTTCATATAGAGGTCAATAACTTACAAATCAAAATTTTGTTAGTATATATTTTAAAATATTTTTTTTGGAAAGAAATAAACAGCATAAAGAATTAATTTATTATATATAAAATAATAAAAGGCTGCTTCTTTTATTATTGCAGCCTTTTATATTAAATAAGGAGGACGCTTTATTTATTGTTCAATTTTAATTATACTTCATTAACTTCAATAATTCCATTAAAAAAAAATTAATTTTTATTAATCTTTAATAATTAAAAAATTTTGATATAAAAAAAATAATTTTATTCTTTTATATATAAAAACTAAATTTTGTCTAAAAATAAATTTGTTCTTTTTTATGTAATTGTAATATTAAATTATTTTGACAAACACTATTTTTTTTAGTATAATAGCAACCGAATTTTTGTATTTTTATTCGAGAAGGAGAAAATTTTATGGCTTATAAAAAGAGAATCGTTATCACTGGAATGGGGATAAATTCACCAATAGGAGATACCCCTCAATTATTTTATGAAAATTTAATTGCTGGTAAATCAGGTATAAAGAAAATGACAAGCGTTGATACCAGTAAAATTAGATGTAAAATAGGTGGGGATCTTGGAGACTATGATGTAAAAGGTAAATTGGAAAAATTAAAGGAAGAAATTCCAGAAGAGGTATATAAAAGAGCAAAAAAGATAATAAAGACAGCCCCATTTGCTACAAAATTGACATTGCTAACTGCTCTTGATGCATATAAAGATGCTGGATTATTTAAGTTTAATGTTAATCCAGATAGAATCGCATGTATAATTGGTGGGCATAATTTTCATGATAACTATATAGTTAAAAATATAAGAACATTTGATAGAGAAGATCCAGAATATATTGATGGTTTAATGGGTATATGTGTATTTGATAGTGATGTTGCTGCAAGTATTACAGAGACATTACAGATATATGGACCTATGTATATTGTTGGTGGAACATGTACAAGTTCTGGTATTGCCATGAAGAGTGGAATAAATGAGATATTATACAATGATTGTGATATGGCTATAATTGGTGGTGGCGTATTGGACTATTCAGATGTCGGTTATCAGGCTTTAATTCTTGTTAGTGCTATTAGTTACAAGAGTTTTAATGATGAGCCAGAAAAAGCATCAAGACCTTATGATATAAGAAGAGAAGGTTTTGTACCATCTCATGGCTCTGGCATAATGATCATTGAAGAATTAGATCATGCCATTAAAAGAGGGGCAAAAATATATGCAGAAATTCTATCAGTAGAATCAAATTGTGATGGCAATCATCTTTCAAATCCATCCGTTGAAGGTCAAAAAAAAGTAATGAAAAGAGCACTTGAAAAGGCTGGGGTTACACCGGATCAGATAGACTATATAAATGCTCATGCAACATCAACTCCATTGGGTGATAAGATAGAACTTACAACAATAAAAGAAGTCTTTGGTGAACATGCAAAAAGAGTAAAGGTAAATGCAACAAAATCAATGATTGGGCATACTGGATGGACAAGTAATACAGTTGAGTTAATTGGTGCCATTATGCAGATGAATAATTCTACCCTTCATCCTTCTATCAATATAGAACAAATGGATCCAGAGATAGCAGAACTCGGAATAGATGTTTGTGCTAATAAGAAGGTAGAAAATTATAATGTTGATTACATACTTAAAAATTCTTTTGGATTTGGTGGCATTAATTGTTGTTCTGTAATAAAAAAATGGAAGGGTAATTAATTTTTAAATCTCAGTAAATTTTAATGTTAAGGAGTAAATTTTGTTAAATGATAAATTAATAAATGAACTTGTAGAAGACGCAAGAAGATTATGGCCAGAAAGATGGCCAGAAATAGAAGAGGGATTTCAAAAAGTATGTTTTGCTGCAAGTGTGGCAATAATTTTATGGGACTATTCTCTATTTACTAAAAAAGGGGATAGGCTTACTTTTGACGAAATGAGGCAAAAGATCAATTTAAATCCAGCAGCAGAGTATGTTTTTCAGAAACTACTCGATATTTTAGTAGAGGAAAATGTTCTATCCTATTCAGACGGAGTTTATACCTGTAATGATCCAGATCCAGATGTTCAGTCTCCTATTGAATGGCTTGTTGAGGCTGTTAGAAAAGTTCCAGAAGAAGGGGCAGCCTTGCAATGGCTTGCAAGAGGAATTGGTGGATTAAAGAGATTCATTAAAGGTAAACTTTCTGGTGAAGAGGTAATGTTTGGTCCTTGGAGTGACTTTTCTTTAGTAGGAGAGCTATATTTTACGAGTAAGGTCTATGGATTCTGGTCTAAATTGGCGGGTGTTACTGTATCAAAGCTCATAAAGAATGTATTTAATAAAAAAATAAATATACTGGAGATCGGAGCTGGCACTGGAAATGGAACAACAGAACTTTTAAAAAGCCTTGATGATCCAAGAAAATATATTGAGAAATATATTTTTACTGATATTCATAAAAGGCTTGTAAAGAAGTCTTCCCAAAATTTTACAGATTATTTTGATTTTATGGAATTTAAGGCTTTAGATGTGACAAAAGATTTACAGGAACAGGAAGTTGCACTTGAAAATGCCGATCTTCTATATGCTGTAAATGTAATGCATGCTACAAATGATATTTTAAAAGCATGTGACACAATGTATAAGTTAGTAAAAAATGATGGGTATGTAGTGCTTGGAGAGATTGCTCCACCAAAAGGAAAACTATACAGATATATGGAATTAACATTTGGGTTACTCGCAAGTTATAATCAGTATGATGATAAAAATTTAAGACCATTATCACCAATATTAAGACCCGAACAGTGGATTGAATACTTTTTAAAGGCTGGATTTAAAGATGTTATTGCTATACCAGGAGATAAAATTCCGGGATGTGATAGAGGCGGTGTAATAATAGCAAAAAAATAGATAAGAAAAAGCTTAATATCTATAATTGACAATTATTATTATTAATGTTAATTTATTATATGACCAGATGGTCATTATTTTTAATTTAACACAAGGGGGCTTTTGAATGAGTTCTAATAAAAGAAGAGTGGTAATTACAGGGATGGGCACACTTAATCCTTTGGCTAATAATGTCAATGAGACATGGCAAAAATTATTAGCTGGTGAGTCCGGGATTGATACAATTACAGACTTTGATATGGAAGGTATCAGGTGTAATATAGGTGGTAAAGTAA
This sequence comes from Spirochaetota bacterium, assembly GCA_035406685.1. Taxonomy (GTDB): domain Bacteria; phylum Spirochaetota; class GWE2-31-10; order GWE2-31-10; family MWDO01; genus DAONLM01. The sequence goes on along the minus strand of DAONLM010000043.1, from coordinate 13,325 downwards.
AAAATTTTAATTTAGAAAACTATCATATAGATAATAAGCTTGCCAATAAAATGGATTATTATCAACAACTGGCATTTGCTGCTATGTTTGAGGCTGCTTTAATGGCAAAAATACCAATGAGGCATCCAGAAGAACATGAGATAATATATCCAGAATTTAAAGATATGAAGCCGGCAATTGATGATCCTTTCAGAATGGGAGTTTTGCTTGGAGTTGGTGTTGGTGGTATAAAGACTTTTCAAGAGCAGGTAGAAATAATGATCACAAAAGGTGCAAGAAGAGTGAGTCCTTTCTTAATTCCAAAGATGATAGCAAATCTTGCTGGTAGTTGGCTTGCTCAATCAATAAATGCCATGGGTATAAATAGTTGTAATGTTACAGCATGTGCATCAGGAACAAATGCGATTGGAGAAGCTTTTCTTGCTATTCAGTCAAATAGAGCTGATATAATTGTCAGTGGTGGTTTTGAGGGGGCTATTTGTAAAATAGGATTTGCTGGATTTTCTAATATGCATGCTCTATCAACAAGAAATTCAGATCCTAAAAAGGCATCAAGACCATTTGATAAGGATAGAGATGGCTTTGTTATGGGAGAAGGCGGTGCAATTATTGTGCTTGAAGAATTAGAACATGCTAAAAAAAGAGGGGTACAAATTATTGCAGAAGTTGTTGGCTATGGATTAACCGCTGACGCATATCATATAACCTCACCAGAGCCGAGTGGCAAAGGTGCAATAAGGGCAATGAAAGATGCCATCGATATGGCTGGCATAAGAAAAGAGGAAGTTGACTACATAAATGCTCATGGAACATCAACTGATGCCAATGATAAAATGGAGACAAATGCGATAAAAGAGTTATTTGGAGAACATGCAAAAAAATTATGCGTAAGTTCTACAAAATCAATGTCTGGACATTTATTGGGAGGTGCTGGAGCTTTTGAAGCAATGGTTATAGCAAAGGCATGTCAGGAAGATAAAATTCCACCAACAATAAATCTTGACAATCCAGATGAGGGCATGGATTTAGATTATGTTCCACATAAAATGAGAGAAAGAACTGTTAATTATGCAATGAGCAATTCTTTTGGTTTTGGTGGACATAATGCAGTTATTCTTGTAAAAAAATTTAAAGAATAAAAGGGGGAAAATATGGAATTTAAAGATAAAGTAGCATTGGTAACAGGTGCTTCAAGAGGGATTGGATATTCAATAGCAGAAAGGCTTGCAAAAGATGGAGCAAATCTTATACTTACTGCAACTAGCAATAAGATTGAAGAGGTTGCAAAAGAGATTGCTTCAAAATACAATGTGCAGGCAATAGGAGTAGCTGGGGATATCTCAAAAGAGAGTGATGTAAAATCTCTATTTAAGACAATCACTGAAAAATTTGGTAAACTTGATATCTGTGTAAACAATGCAGGTATTACTAAAGATACTCTCTCTATGAGAATGAGTGCAGAAGATTTTGATGCTGTAATAAATGTAAATTTAAGAAGTGTCTTTTTAGTGTCAAAAGAGGCTATATTGCTTATGATGAGAGAAAAGTATGGAAGAATTGTCAATATGTCTTCTATTGTTGGATTAAGGGGTAACGTTGGTCAGGCAAATTATGCAGCATCAAAGGCCGGTATTATTGGATTGACAAAGACCTTAGCTGCAGAGGTCGCAAAGAGAAACATTACAGTTAATGCAGTTGCTCCGGGTTTTATAGATACTGATATGACAAAGGCAGTTTCTGATAAGGCAAGAGAGGAATTTTTAAAGTTAATACCAATGGAAAAGGCTGGTTTACCAGAGGATATTGCTGAGGCTGTTGCTTTTTTAGCATCTGACAGAGCAAAATACATAACTGGTCAGGTTATTGTTGTTGATGGTGGTTTAATGTTAAGATAGAATTAAATTCTAAATATATAAAAAAACCGGCGACTTATGTCGTCGGTTTATTATTTATTGAAGGTAAGTATATGATAAAAATACTTTTTTTAGGTGAAATTATAGGAATTCCAACTGTAAAAGAGATAAGAAAAAAATTAAAGGATATAAAAAGAGAAAATAATATTGATTTTGTAATTGCAAATGCCGATGGCGCATCTGATGGATATGGCTTATTAAGTGATACAGTCTTTCAATTACACAATGCCGGGATTGATGTCTTGACCTCTGGTGATATGATTTTTAATAAAAAGGATATAAAAGAGACTCTTTCAAAAGTCGGTTTTTTACTTAGACCCTATAATCTTCCCTCTTCTTTACCTGGGAGGGGATATTCTATCTATAAAATAAAAGAGGATATTCATATTGCTGTATTGAATCTTCTCGGAAGAATAAATTTTAATAAAATATTTGCAAATGATCCTTTTTTTAGTGTTGATAGGGCTCTTGAGAAAATAAAAGAGACAACAAATATAATAATAGTGGATTTTCATGGCGGCACTACAAGTGAAATACAATGTATGCACTGGCATCTTGAAAATAAAGCATCACTGGTAATAGGGACAAACCTGCGAGTTCTTACCTCAGACAATAGGATACTTAATCAATATACAGGTGTCATTACTGGTGCTGGTTTTTGTGGCGGTAAGATTAGCATATTCGGGCTTTCTCCAGAAACAGAGATAAAAAAGATAAAGACAGGTCAGTTTTTGTATTCGAAAATTGTAAGTGAGAATATTCAGTTACAGGGAGTAATAGCAGAAATAGAAGAAGATACAGGTAAAGCAGTTTCTATTGAACTATTTAAAAAAGATCTTGTTTAAGATTTAAAATTAACTCATTACAGAATAGTAGTTATATTAAATTCTTGACTTTTATTTTTGATGTTATTTATTTTGTGAGTATATTATTCTTTTATCATAAATAAGAGTGGGATATCTTTAGTTAGTAGGACATATGTCGTATGTTATATCTTTATAAAAAATAGACGTTATACTAATAAATAAATCCTGTATTACGACATATGTCCTGTACGTCTTTGTATAAAAAAATGATAGTTATTTTACACAGATATCCCCTTTATGAAATACAAATATCCCAGATCTCATCTTTATATATAAATAATTATAGTTATTTTATAAAATATGATAGCCTTTTTATCCATTCATCTTACAATTTTATTACACAGATATCCCTTGTTATTCGATTTTTCACAATTATAATAAGAGGTATAAAATATTTATCTTTACAATATAATAAAAATTAAATAAGGTATATAATTTTTTAATCTTAGAAAACTTAGCTATTCTGTTTTAATTTTGGTATATAAATTCTTTGCCCAATCCTTAAATATGATGGATTTTTAATATTATTTATTTTCATTATAATAAAGATAGAAATTCCATATCTTTGAGATATCATTGATAGAGTATCACCCTCTTTTACTGTATATGGAATATAACTATAACAGGATTCTTTTTTTAGTTTTTCAAGATTTGAATTTAAGATCTCGATCTTCTCTTTTGGAAGTCTAATCCTGTATTGATAATTCTCTTCTGGAACAAAACCAGATATTAAAGATGGATTTAATTCCATAAATTCTTTATAATTCATGTCAGAATGTTGGGCAACAAGATAGGCTGGTGCCATGAATGGTAAAGTGACATAGTCATAATTTATCTCTTCTTCTTCATATTCAAGGTTATAATTTTCTTTAGAATTTAAAATAAGCAAAACAGAAATAAATGAAGTCACATAACTCCTTGTTTCCTTAGGTATCGCTCTAAGTCTAATTAAGTCAAAATAATCTTTACTATTAGCTCTTTTTATGCTTTTTTTTATATTAAAACCACCATGATTGTATGCTGCTAATGCCAGATACCAATCATTAAAGATTCCATAAAGAAATTTTAAATATTTTGCCGCATATCTTGCAGAAATTACCGGGTCTCTTCTTTCATCAATCCATATATCCATTTTCATTCCCATCCATTTAGCTGTGTGAGGTATAAATTGCCAGGGACCAACAGCCTTTGCTCTCGAATAAGCGTTATTTTTAAAGCCCGACTCAATTATTGGTAAATATGCAAGTTCCTCCGGAAGTCCCTCTTCTTTAAAAATCTCTTTTATTTCTTTAATAAAAATTCTTCCTCTATTTAAAGATTCCTGAATAAACTGAATTTTTTTCGGTGTGGACCAGAATTTTACATATCTATCAATATATTCATTTTCTATAATCTTAAAGACCCCCATAGCCTCTTTTTCTTCAATATTATCTTTATAAAGATTATCTTCATAAAGAAAATATTCATTTTCATCACCCGTAGTGTCTTGTGACAAATCCTCTTTCTTACTACTATCATTTAGAGTATTCTGGATTGTATTTTCTATAAAAAAAATAGCATGCTCTTTAAATTTATCTTTTGAGACATCATCTTTTTGTATTTTTTTTATTAGATTTTTTAAGAAAGCCTCTTCTAAAGAGATCTCATAAGAGATATCCAAAATATTATCTTCATTATTATTTAAATCAGCATAAGAATAAATAATGCTATTCAAAAATAAAAAAACTAAAACATATCCCCAAATATTATTCCAGCCCATTCCCATCCCCTATCTATTGATTTATCATAAGGATAATTTACCCTTTTAAAATAAAAATACCATGTTGTTAGTTGAGGAAATCCCCAATTAAAGGTCTTTAAATATGCCTCATTTTCATTGGATATATCTTCTAATTTAGACGAAAAAACAATATTTGAATTCCAGAATCTATCTATGGCTAATTGATTCCAACCCCATTGTTGCATAAGAGACTTATTATAAATACTACAGGAAAAATTTATTTTTGAAACATAATTACTCAATAAAGTAACATTTTTTGTAATAATGGCATATTTAATATTATTTATTAAATCCTCAAGATCATTATATATCCAATTTTTTTTCATATAGTAAAAATCAACCTCTCTCTTTATTTCGGAAATATTTACAGAGTCTTCAACATTTTTTGAATTATTTACAAAATTAATTATATATTTCAATGTCTCTATTGCTTTCTCAATATCCAGATTAGTTTTATATAATTTTGCAAGTTCGTAAGCCGTATAAGGTATATCTATCATATCAGAATATTTTTTTAAAAGGAGATTATACATATACTCCTTATCTCGAAATGGAACATTCATACTTATAACTCTTAACGCAATTGTATATCCGATTGACTGAGAGTTGTATTCAAGATCATAATGGTCTGGATCAATTTTTTTAATATAAAAAAAAGATGCTTCTTTCTTATCTTCTTCCCAATATAAATTAGAAATTAAAAAATACAAATATGATTTAAATCTTTTATTTTTCTCTTTTTCTGCATATTCGCCTAAAAATATTTTTAATTCGATATTTCTATTAAATTGTTTAAAAAAATCAACAGTATCATATACCCAATTTATTTTTTGTTGAATTTCATTAAGATTTTCATATTCATATTTAAGTTTTACTATATACTCTTTTTCATATTTTGTCTGAAAATTAAATAGATATTGCTCACTCATTTTGCAATTTGTAAAAAAGAGAATAAAGAAACTTAAAAAAAGATAAAGGTATTTCATTATTTTTCTAAATATCAAAAAGAGCTATTATTGTCAAAAATTTTTATTATTAGATTTAATATTAAAAAATATATAAAAGAATAGAATGTTATTAAAAAATATGCTAAAATCAAGTATAAATAAATATATCGAGAAGTGAGAATAGGAATATTATTTATAATATAACTATTGTTTTTTTAAAATATATCTCCGACATATGTCGTATTGTTAAACTGGACATTATTATAACATAACTATTATTTTTTATAAATGAGTATATGCGACATATGTCCCACTAAAAGGGGGATATCTTAATAACATAACAATTATTTTTATAAAAATAGAACAGATATTTTAAAATTATAGAATAAGTCCCTACAAGAAGATGGAATATAATATAACGATTATTTTTATAAATATATATATGACATATATCGTAGCATAAGGGGGGATATCTGTATTATAAAAGGAGTAATTTAAAATTATGGTTATATTAAGAGAATGGGACATAACTAACCCAGAAAAATTTAAAAAAAACGATTATAAAAAAAGAGCAATAGACATTGGTTGTGGGAATGGACTTTTTTTAGCATCTATTGCTAAAAATAATCCAGATATAACTTTTTTTGGTCTTGAGATTAAAGCTAAATATATTAACAAAACAAAGAAAAAAATTGAAAGAGAAAATCTTTCTAATATAATTTTAATAAACGGGGATCTTTTTACTGCACTGGATAAATTTTTTGAAAAAGATTTTTTTGATTATATATATATAAATTTCCCAGATCCATGGCCCAAAAAAAAGCATATTAAAAAAAGAGCAATAAGTGAAACTATGGTAAAAAAATATTATGAAATTATGACAAAAGAATCTATTTTGTATTTTGTTACAGATAATATAGAATATAGAGACTATGCCATTGATATTTTTTTAAAATCAGATCTCTTTATCTCTTTTCTTTCTTCGCCATACTTTGTAGAGGAATTAGAAGGATATCCGGTCTCTTTATATGAAAAAAAATGGAGAGAAGAAGGCAAAAAGATATATTATATTTTACTAAAAAAAATATAAAAAAAATTGTTTTTTCATAAAAATGTGCTATAATAAATAACAAATAAACTTATTCAGAAGGAGTTTTAAATGAGAAAAATGAGGAATTTATTTGTTTCTTTGTTTATATGTGTGAGCTTAATTACATTTTCATGTAAAAAGGAATCCACTACAACTACAACTTTAGAGGGGAAAAAGGTTAGCAATGCTAAGGTAATAATGGTAGAAGGAAATGCTTTTGTTTTAGATCAAACTACCAATCAATGGGAGCAACTTGTTGCTGGTGATCTCCTAAAAGAGAGTGATACAATCAAAACAGAGTCAAAATCAAATGTAGAAATCCAGTTTCAAGAAGGCTCAATCATAAAGATAAAAGAGAATTCAGAATTAAAAATAGCAAAACTTTATTCTGAACAGAATATAAATAATACAAAATTATTTTTAAATAGTGGAACTCTTTTAGCAAAACCAGAAAAACAGACAGAGGGCTCCAGTTTTGAAGTTGATACAAAATCTATAACTGCTGGTGTTAGAGGAACAGAATTTATTGTTGTGGCTGGATCCAATGTAACAAAGGTTGCCGTAAATAGTGGTAAGGTTATTATAAAAAAGAGATTAATACTTGATTCTCTTGATAGAGTTAAAGAGATAGATCTTAATATTGCAAAAAAGATAGAAGATGTTGCTATTGGAGAAATAGAATTAGCTCAAAATGAAAAAATTGTTGTATCCGATGATGATATAAAAAATCTAAACAGCAAGGTAGAACAAGATATTTCATCTATTGTTTCTGAATTGGAGAAGAATAAAGACTCTGAGGAAAAATTAAAAGAGACAATTGCTACAATAGAAAAAGAAAAAATTAATGATATTAACTCTTTTTCATCAAAAGTTATTAAAAAAGATAAAATAACTGATAAAGACAAAAAGACAGATATCCCAGTTGAGGAATTTAAAGATATGGGAAAAAATAATATCTCTGAAAATACTACGACGACGACAACAATTATTGAAGAGAAAAAAATCAGCAAAGATAAAGAAAAAGTTACAGAGGAGACAACAACTAATATTGAAAAACAACTCGTTACTGTTGTTGATAAATTGGGCAATTTAGGATTAACTTTTTCTGAAAAAAACACTGGCGTTACAACAAATAACAAATTTATATACATAGCAACGGATACTAATAAATCTTTGCTCTGTCTAAATACATCTGGTAAATTGTTATGGAAATTTAGTAATCCTAAATTAAAAAAGATAGAAAGTTTTATTACCCCATACAAGAATATGGTTGTATTTGGAAGTTATGATTCTATCTTTGTTTTAAATGCAAATAGTGGTGAAATAATTCAATCTCTTGATATCACCAATGGAACATCTTTCTGGGCAAAACCAGTTGAAATAGCCAATAGTATAATCATACCAACTTCAAGATATACTTATAAATTTGATGGTAGCAGCATCTCTGTAATGAATGAAATAGAGGTTTCTCAGGGACAGGTTTACATGGCGGCTAAAAACAATTCATTATATATATCTGATTCTCTATATCAAAACATTAAAGAGTTTGATATTAGTAGTAATAGTGTAACATGGACATCGAATAATCTTTTAAGTTCAAGTTATATGTTACCTGTTATTTCTGATCAGTATCTTGTAATTGCAGATAATGATGGTAACCTGTATAGATTCAACATTAAACAAAAAACAAAGAGTTATAATATTTTAAAGATAGGAAGTGGTGTTACCTCAAACATAGTATCTGATGGTTTAAATCTCTATTTTGTTGCAAAGGATGGTTTCTTCTATAAGGCAGATTTGAATACTTTTAACTCTGTTCAAAAGGTAATTAAGGTAGATAACAATCCTGGCAGTGATAAATACTTAACTAAAAAGTTAGTAATGGCTAACGATAAGATATATTTTGCATCAGATAGTGGAAAAATCTTCAGTTATGATAAAACAAAGAATGAGGCTATTTTTATAAACATAGAGGAAAATAAAGAAAATCTACCGCTCGTAGGAAGCCCTGTTGTTATTAATAACGAAGTATATGTTATTGATACAAAGTCGAATATCTATAAAGCTTATGAGACCTATAAATAATTTCAAATAATAAAAATAAAAGGCTACCTTAGGGGGTAGCCTTTTTTATATTTTCACCTTTAATGATCTTTTTTACTTTATTTATAACTCTTTTTATAATAAGTCCAATATATTTTATTACACCAAAAGTATCAAGGTATTTTTGAAATAAATCCTCATCATACACTATAATACAATCCCCTTTATAGTTTCCCTCTTTCATTCTGTTTAAAATTTTAGAAATTTCTATTTTATCCGGTGGCAACTTATTAAAACCTTTTATTATAGTGCTATAATAATCTGAATACTTTACAATCGTCTCTTTAATTTTTATCATATATTCATTATAAATATATTTTATTAATCCATCCGAAAGAGGATAGCCGAGTGCCTTTGTAAAGCCCTCTTGATATATTATGAGATTATGGAAGTGATAGAATATAACATTGGAGATATCCCCTGTGCTTATCTCTTTTTGCATTACCTTATTGTTTTCTTTAAAATAGATAAATTGCTGGACATTCCAAGGGGCAACTCCTCCACCTTTATTCTGTAAAACATGAACACCTTTAAATCTTTTAGGCCAGTCATCCAGATATTTTTGATCACCAAACTTGTTATCTTCATTTCTTGAATAGCACCATTCAATACATCTATCTCTCCACCATTGAACTATTTCTTTTCCATTTTCATCGTTTTTAAAATATAGAAATTGCACATTATATATTCCATTCTGCTCATGAGATTTATACTGAGATGAAAATCTATGCTCTGTAATTATTACTGAACAATCCCCTCCCTCCTCTATAAGAGGAAGCGGATCATCAAAAAAATATAAATCCGCATCAATATAAATACAATGAGAAGTTTTATATTTTTCAAAAACATATTTTATAACAGAAGGAGTTGCTGTCCAGCAATATTCTGCAATTGTCCTTGTTGGTTTTACTCTTAAAAGTTCTGGATCTTCAAACTCCTTTAAAGAAATTACTGTAACTGAGTCAAGATTTAACTCTTTTAAAATATTATAGGTATTATTATCAAAAGCAAAAATATATAAATGAAAATTTTTACATTGTCTTTTTAATGACTCATACATTATTAAACCACGAATAAAATAGTGACTATCAAAAAGTGTACAGAAGTTTAACATTTTTTTCTCTCTTTTTTTATAAATTTATTTTTTATAATTTTAAATGGTAGATTAATTATTCTTACAATACAGAATAAAATCTTATGTTTAAGAAGAAACCTTACAAGGCTATTTTTAAGACTCTTAAATGTTTTTTTATACACCACTTTACCGTTCTTAATAAAATAGCAAACATCATCAATACTATATGGCAATTCAATTCTTTCTAAATTTTTTAAATTATTGGAATCTTCAAGATTTTCACTTAATCGATCAGTTACCTTTTTGTGAGAATAGTCATGATTCTGATGAATTATAAATATTGAATCAGTACAATTTATTACTTTTATTCTATTTTTAATAAAATATTCAATAAACCAATTGTCCCATCCGAGTCTACCAACTGCAAATTCTGGCATATTTTTTAGTAAACCTTTTTTGAATATAAAATAATCACTACCAAATGGTGGATGAAGAGAACCATTTTTTATTACTCTCTCTTTCAATTGTTTCTGCCAGTCATTGCTAAAGTCTAAGAATTCCTTTTGATCATAGTCCCATCTCTGGCCTAAAAGAAGATATTTTTTTAGATTTTTTGCTATCTTTATTGTCTCAATTACATCCTGAAAAAAAATTATATCACAATTAACATAACAGATTATCTCATTATTTGCTATCTCTTGAGTCTTTTCAAATATATCATTTAATAAAGGGGTGCCAAATTGATTCTTCTTCACATTTGATATATGTCTAATTTTTAATTCATCTGCTATCTCTCCAACCCCTTGATCATCACCGTATAAAATAATTTCTGGTGTTGGTTTTAATAAAAGCCAGCTTTTTATAGCGTTTGTCTGAATTATCTTTATATGAGGATCTATAAATGGTTTTGGAATAGTGAATATTGTTATCATAATATTACTATGTTTAAATAAACTTCTTTTTAGCTAAAAATCTAAAAATGAGTAAATATTATCTTTTTATTTATTTGAGTATGATTCTAAATTTAATTTTCTTAATAAAACAATGGGCATTAAGCCCACTGTTTTATTTTTTCTTGTGTCTATTCTTTCGTGATTTCTTTTTTCTTTTGTGTTTAGCGATCTTTGCTCTCTTTTTTTTCTTTACTGAAGGCATTATCAAACCTCTTTATTTTATTTATAGAATATTTTTTATGGCAACATTGCCATTTTTTTTCACAATAACCAAATTCTTTAATGAATCAAGTTCAATTTTTTCATTATCATAATTAAAACATATAACATTTCTACAATTTTTACTAATAACATTACCATAAAAAATGTTTTCGCTACCAGATTTTACATTGTTAAATAATGAATTCCAATCATTTAAATATTCTGGTTTCCTGTCAAGAAAAATTGTTAAAATATTTTCAATATTATTAAAATAATCAAAAAAAAGATCCTCTTTTTTGATTTCTTTATACAAATTTTCTATATCTTCCCATTTAATATCCGAGTTTAGAATATTATACAATCTTTTATAAATATTATGTTCCTTGCTACTGTTTATAAAATATTCTATAATATTCTTCGACTTACCAGCAAATAACCCGGTAATCCCACCCTGTTTACCAAATATTTTTCTTTTACTATCTTTACTATTAAAAATCTTTTCTATTGCAAAAAAATCAACTCCTTTTACACTTGAAACAAGTTTTCCAGCATCAACATAAGGTAAAAATATCTCGCCTCTATTTAACAAAAATGTTGGTAAAACAAGCCATCCCTTTTCAATTATCTCTTGAATCGCTAAAAGCCAGTTTTTCATATTCAGAGTATGAGGGTTTAAAAAATTTACCGGTATAAAAATGGACAATGAATCATTAAAAATTCTCTCAATAAATATACTTGTAAAAAATATAGATAAAGAAAATGAATATCTCTCTGGCTCAATTATTATATTCTCCTCTGGAATCTCAAAACAGGACGAAACGACAAGATCCTCCTCTCCTTTTTTACAACATACAAAAATTTTATCTTTTGAAAAATATGAATTTACCCATGAATATATTGTCGATAACAAATTAGATTCCAAAGAAAAAGGCAAAAAAGATGTAGATTTATCTCTATCTACAAGAGGATAAAAATAATCATTCTCTTTTTCTAAAACAAGGACTGCTTTCAATTTTTTATTTCCTTAATTTTTCTGTATATCTCTTTTTTTATATTCTCCTCATCATCTGGCGAAAACCACATTATATCATTCATCGATTTAAACCAGGTAATTTGCCTTTTGGCATAATGTCTGGTATTTTTCTTGATATTATATATCGCCTCATCTAAAGAACATCTATTTTCCAAATAATCGACTATCTCTTTATAACCAATCCCTTTTAAAGCGGGACAATTCTTTGAATATCCCATTTCTAATATCTTTTTTGTCTCCTCAACAAGACCATTCTCTATCATTTTATCCACTCTCTTATTTATTATATCATACAATTTTTGTCTATCAATAATTAATCCTATTTTTATATATTTTATCTCATTTTTTATGTTTTCCCTCTTTAAATAGGAAGAAAATTTATTTCCTGTCTGTAAAAATACCTCTATTGCGCGTGATGTCCTCTGTCTATCATTTGGATGAATTTTTAATGAATATTCAAAATCTATTTTTTTAAGTATTTCAAAGAACCTTTCCTGTCCCCTTTTTAAAAGTCTTTCTCTTACCCTTTTCTTGATCTCATCACTTACCTTTGGGATATCTATCATTCCTCTCATTAAAGAGTTAAAATAAAGACCCGTTCCACCAACCAAAAAAGGGACTTTTTTTTTTCTAAAATATTGTTTATTAATTGTAGTGCCAAGTCTTTAAACTGGCCTGCTGAAAAATTCTTATCTGGTTCAACAATATCAATTAAATAATGCGTAATATTCTGTAATTCACTTTTTTGTGGTTTAGCAGTTCCTATATCGAGATATTTATAAATCTGCATTGAATCAACAGAGATTATCTCTCCATTAAATTCCTCTGCCAATTTTATACCAAGCCCACTCTTTCCAACCCCAGTAGGTCCCATTATTGCTATACAGAATAAAGAGGACATATTTTAATAAATCTCTTCTTCTAATTTATACTTTATTTTACCTGAAAAGATTTGCCTTAACGCAGTAGGAACAATTTTATTTTTATTCTTCTTTAGTTCCTCATCTTTTGTTAAATTTAATTGAATTGCTCTTTTAATAGCTGCACAGGTTAATTCATATCTGTTGCCTTTAAAATCAATAATTTCATCCAACGGTAAAATCAATGTTAACCTCCTTAAAAGAAAGGATAAAAAGTGCTATATATATACATTAAAAAATAAAATTTGTCAAATAAAAAATAGAAATTTGTGATACCATAATCCCAATGGTGGAATTTTGTTTTTAGGTAATTTTTTTTATTTTTTTTATTAAATTTTGTAAAGGATTTTTTAAAAAATTTTGTGATTAATATATAGAAATATTTTTTTTAGAGGAGGATTAAATATGAAAGAATTTGATTTTGTATTGAATAAATCTCTATTT
>DAONLM010000042.1:0-17012 GCA_035406685.1 Spirochaetota bacterium | reverse complement strand
GATTTAAGAGTGAGGTAATAGAAAAAATTGAGGATTTTGTAAGAAGTTTTAAAAGAGTAAACGAAAATTTAAAGAAAAATAACATACAGGAAGGATTAGAAAATTATATTTTCTGTGGTATTTTTTATTTTAAGAATAAAAATTTTGAATTTGTTGATAGATTACCTCTATTACTGGAATTTTTGATATGAAATAAAAATTACTATTTACGATTTAAAAGTTTTTTTCTATATTTTAAAAATAAAATTTGTTTTTTTAAAATAAAGTGATATAATATTTAAGAAAGTAAAATCTTATTTAGGGATACCAAAATGACAAAAAAATATCTTTTATTTTTCTTTTTTATATTTAGAGTAAATTTATTTTTTCCAGAGACAGCAGAGGAGATTTTTTTCAATAATACCTTTAATGCATTCAAAGAATCCATTAATCAGTATGCTATTGATATCTCAAATATTGCTGGACTTTATAATGCGAGTGGAGAGGTGAGGGGGGCTGCTTCTATAGGTTCTTTCCCATCTTTTAGAGTAAATGCAACTTTTGGTGTTCTTTTTTATAGAAATCCTCTCTTCTTTTTAAAAAGAATAAATTTTGCTAATTTTAACTGGGATAATATGTTAGATAAAGGTGGAGTTCTTCTCTCCTGGCTTGATGATAACTTTTTACCATTACCTATGGCATATTATAGTTTTGACATTGGACTACCAAAAGGATTTAGTGTGGGAATGAAATTCAATTATGTTCCTTATGGTGAGGTTATAAAAGGTGCAGCCAGTGGCCAAAACCTTTCTCAAGAGATAAAATCTTTATTACCTTTTGTTAATGTATGGCAACTTGGTTTTAATTTTAACTATTGTATAATAAAAGATTATAAATTTTTCCCTTCTGTTGCAATTGGTGGTGGAATCTCTTATACTGATTCAAGATGGGGAATTGATTCATTTTCTATAGGATCAATTTCTTATGATACGAGTAACGATAATATATCAACCTCTATTGGTTTTAATTCAATCACAAATACAACATCATTTTTTATAGATTTTACTGTTAGCAAAAAATTTGTTTTCTTTGAACCATTTGTTTCAATTAAATTTATTCAGAGTGTTAATCATAATTTGACAAAATATATTGTTAAGATGGATTTAAGCAATGCAACAGATGAATTTAAATCTGTTTTTAAAGAAGAGATAGTTATATCAAATAGAAAAGATATAGATCCTTATGGAAATGAGATAGGGGATGTTATCCCATCCACTGAATTTATTATTGCCACTGGCTTTGAATTCGTAATAGTGGATATGGTGAGATTGGGGCTGGAAGTAACTTATGGATTTGTATCAAAATGTGGTATTGTCTCATTAGGCATGAAATTTCAGATGGAGAGATTTAAATTTCAACAATTTAAAAAGGGGGCAAATAAATGAAAAAAATCTTTACAGCAGTCTTAATATTTCTTAATTTTTATATATTTTCAGACCAGATTAAGTTTATTAATGAGCTAACAGAAAAAGAATACGCAACAATATCAGATCTTGTTATATCATTTTGCTATTTGTATAATATAGAAGTTTCTGAAGATTTTAATACGAATGTAAACAATCTTTCTAAGTTCATTAATAAGTTTCCTAAAAATATGGATAATAATAGAGTTGCTACAATAGGGGACTTTTCTCTATTTGCAGCTCAATATCTAAATTTAAAGAGTGGGCTTTTTTATCTTGCCACAAAGAGTGGTAGATATGCAGCCCGTGAACTTATGCTTATTAATATAATACAATACAATACTTCTGAATTTGAAAAAATTTCAGGAGAGGATTTATTAAAGTATTTAGAAAAGGTGATTGAATATGAAGAAAAAGATTAATTTAACTATTCTATTTTTATTTTTTACTTTTTTAATTTATGGCTATCCATTCTTTGGGGGATTCTATCTTACTGACAATAACTGGACAAGAGAAAAATTCTCTACACTAAACATTCTCTCTTTTTATATTGAGAATAAATTTAACGAACATTTATTACTATATGGTAGAATTACTGCTGGATTTAGATATGATGCCTTCTTCCCAAAAATTGTAGGTGATCAGACTATCTATTATCCTAATAATTCAATAACAAATTTTTCAGTAATCCCAAATATTGATCTTTTGTATCTTGAATTCAGAACAGGAAAGAGTACTGTATCCCCATTGATAAAAGAAACTGAAGGTGAGTTTAATGCTGATATATTTGGCTTTAGAATAGGTAGAATATATGTGAATTTTATGAGGGGATTTTTGTTTACAATGAGAGGGGATGGCATTGAGAGTGTCTCCTCTTATAAAAATTTTAGAATGAGATTTTTTGCTGTTTCAAATAGTCTTGACTATCTCCCTTTATTTGATTTTGCAGATGGTTCATGTAATCCAGTATTTACAAGATGGGACACAAAAAGAATGCCAAAATTGAGTAACTTGCTTATGGAAGGTTATGAGCAGGGTTTTATGTCTGATTATACAAAAGATGAGTATAACTTCTATTTTAATGTAGATGAGACTACCGACTATTCTGCAAAAGATAAGGAAAAATTGAATAATTTAAGAAAATTTTCTGTTATTGCAGGTAGAGTTTTTTCTGGGCTATCTTTTGAATTCTTGCAGGTCGGTTATCAAAATATAAGTTTTGGTCTACTTGCAAATATTGATTTAATTCCAGAGGAGTTTGTTTTAACTTTTCCGAGTAAATTAAATAATATTGCAAATACATTTGGTGGTAGATATACATCATTCTATGCGGATTTTAATATCAATGGTAAGATATATAAAAATCTATATTATAATTTTGACATTGCTTATGAGACTGGTTTTAATGCAACATACTATGATGATGGAAGCACTGCATTTATAAAATATGAGGCAATTCATAGTTTTGGATTTTTATTTAATATATCTTACTATTTTTCTCACATAACAAAACCCATTATCTCTTTTGATGTGATGTATGGGCATGGGGATAGCGATGTTGAATTTAAAAATGGGACAATTGTCAATAAAGAGGGTTTTGATTTTAGTTTTAAATCTCCAAATTCTACAAAAATTGGATATGCTGCTGATGCTGATCTTTCAAATTTACTTGTTTTTTCTATATCTAATAGTATAAAACCACTTTCGGCTATAAAAAATGAAATTTTTTCCAGATTTTTTTTAAAGAGTGTGCTATACTTATTATTGAGACCTAACATTGAAGGGGCAACATTTATATCAGAAAAGAGTGAATATGTTAAAGGTGGAATAAAGGAGAAATCTCCGGAGAAATTTTATTTAGGAACAGAAATTGATATTGAATTAGCCTGGGCAATATTTAGTGACCTTAACATTTCACTGAAAGGTGGGATTTTTATCCCAAATTATGCTATATATGATAAAAATGATATCCTATGGAAAGTAGGTCTTTCAATGAATATTTCTTTTTAAAAGGGGGTTTTATGAAAAAGTTTTTAAGTCTTTTATTTATTTTAATTGGTTTAAATTTTATCTTTGCAAGCAATATTACATTGCAATCTTTTAAGGGTATTGTGCAATTAAAACTTACTCCTCAGAGTGAGTGGATCGATGCAAAAGAGGGTATGAATCTCAATTCCGGTTCCTTGATTAACACTGGATTTAAGAGTAATGCTATTATAAAGGTAAATGGCTCATTACTCGAAGTAAAACAACTTACTCAGATATCTGTTGCTTCTTTAATTGAATCAAACAATGTTATAACAGATGTTGAATTAAAATACGGCAAAATAAAAGCTGTTGTTGAACCAGCAGCACAGGATGTTAAAACAAACTTTAAAGTTAGAAGTGCAAATTCCACAGCATCTGTAAGGGGAACCATATTCAGTTATGGGGATTCATATCTTTATGTTGAGAGAGGAACAGTTCTATTTGAGAGTAAAAATGGGGATTATCTTTTTGTTCAGGAAGATGAAGAGGCTATTGTTAAAAAATTTAAAAATATTCAGGAGCCTTTCTCAAATAAAAGTTTAACTTATAATGTAGATACAAATCCAATTGGTTTATCCGCAACAGAAAAAGATGGTAATGAAGATCCAATTGGAAAGCAATTTAAATTTAAAAAGGCAACTGCTATTATAAGAATTAATCTTAAAAAGTAAAGGGGGTTTTTATGAAAAGAATATTATATTTAATTTTAGGAGTGATTTTAGTAATTAGTTCCTGTTCCATAAATCAGAGCGGAAGTGGCTATTTAACCATTAAAACACCAGAGATTATTAATCCTCCATTAAAGAGTGTAATTTATAATGATACACAAATAGATCCTTTGAAAAATCAATCTTTTTTAAGATATGTTTTACTCATTGAGACAAAGGATGGCAAGAGGATTAAGACAGAATACTTAAAGACAAATGAAGAAAAGGTTATAGATGTTCCAGCTGGAATTCCTTTGAATTTTTTTGTTGGAGTATATATTGCTGAAAGTACTGATTCTTTTACAGAAAAGTTTAATACATTTGTACTGAGTGATGTTAAAGAAAATGTTATTTTAATGGAAGGAGAAACAAAATTAATAGAGTTTAATTTAGATCTGACCAAATCGACAAAGGTTAAGTCCTATTATGGCTCTCAATTTACCGGACCATTAGGCACAACTCTATATTCTGTGTTAAATTTATGCATTGATGATAATACTGGTAATCCGTATTTTACTATTTTGCCTTTATCCCCAAAAATTTTAGTGGAAAGGACAATTGTTTTAACTTACGATGGTTCTTCTTTTAATTCTTTTCCTTTACCGCCTGCATTAACCAATGATTATATAAAAATTGTGAAGGTAGAAAATAGTGTTGATAATAGATACTGGGTAGTTAGTTCTAATAAAATTTATAGAGTAGCTAATATAAATTTTGACTCTATAGGTTCTGCTGTAAGTAATACAGATGTTCAAATTTCATCTGATTTATTTGGTAAAGATTATTTAAAAAAAGCAAAAAAAATAATCTCATTGTATTTTCCAAAACAAGGAGCAGAGCCGCGTGATAGATACTATTACTTTATAGATTATGGAATGGGATTTCTTGGGTTTAACTGGGGACTTGATTCTGATAGCTGGTCGAGTGTAGAAGATGTTAAAATGGATTTTACTTTAAATAAAGTAAGGCAGTATTCTCTACTACTTGATATGAAACAGGATATTGGTACAAGAAATACATTTGTTATTACAAAATTAGGGGCATTCTATGCAAGAGAAATAGGTCTTGCAGCATTTTCACAGGGTGACTATATAAAGGGAATTAATTCATTCAAAAAGATTATCAATATATCCGAAGAAAAAAATGGCAATCCTATTTTAATAACAAAGGTAATGCCGACTTCAAAAAGAGTATATATAGGAACAAGAAAAGGACTTTATTATATTGATAAGAGCAATTCTTACTGGATTGATTTTGTTAACTCAAATGAAAATAATATGGTATTACTGGATAGCAAGGCTTTGAATAAGATTGAAGATGTTAATGAAGAAATAATTGATAATATGTTTTTACTCAATATAAATGATATGGATGTTCTTGTTGTAGGCACTCCAAAAAAGATTATGTTTAAGAATATGAATAATGGAAAGAAAGATTATCTTACTTTAAATGATGGACTTCTGTTTGTTCCTATTGGTAGACTACTTAATATAGTAGCCACAAATGAGGTTGATTTTATAAGTCATACAATAGCCCCAGTTGTTGATATTATTGTTGATAATAATAACAATTTAATCTGGATTGGTACAAGGTTTGGGTTGAGTTCAATTAGTGTTAATCAATTAAATATCTGGTAAAAGATAAATAATTTATCAACAAGAGACTATCTTAAAGATAGTCTTTTTTTTATTATATAAAAATATTCTCATCTTTTTCATTTTCTTTCTTTCTCAACTTAAATACTGGATTATGTTTAATCTGAATATAGTCTGCTATTATTATTGAAAATATAGATAATATAAAAAATAGTATTTCAATAATATTAATATATTTATTCTTTATTATATCCGGGAAAATAAAATTAAAAACATTCTCTTTTAAGTTACTAATAGATGTTAGCATAAATAAAAAAGAGATAAATAAGAAAATTTTACCATTTTTACTATTAAACATAATAAAATATGTAAAATAAAACGCTACAAATATACTATATATAAAAGCAAATATTATCTTTATATGTTGATTTAAGAAATATTTTATATTCAAATTGGAGAGGTAAAGAAGTAAAATAGCAAGAAAAACTATAAAAAATATAAAAAAGAATTTAAAAAATTTTTTTTTCATTGAAAACTATTCTATAAAAATAAAATTATTAAGTCAATAAAAATACGCTTGTCATTTTATTTTAGAAAAAATTTTTTTATTTTTTTCTAAAAGTTGTAAAGGATTTTTTTAAAAATTTTGTGATTAATATATAGAAATATTTTTTTATGGAGGATTTATTATGAATACAGAATTAAATTACAAAAAAGATCATGAACTACATTTTGTAGTTACTTCTACTATGAAGAAAAAGATTGCAAAAATAGCAAAAAAAGAGAATATTTCTCTATCAAAATTGATATGCTATGTATTGCAAAAGTTCTATGACAGGATCAAAAAAAGATACTGTTTCGGACATGAAGATGGAAATTTTTACGAGAGAATAGATGCGGATGACTCTATTCATTTTTATTTGCCAAAGGAAGATTATAGGTTTTTAAAGAAAATCCATGCTGACTTGAATTTTTTCAGCATGGCAAAATTATTGAGAGCAATTCTTGAGATATTTATTGAGGAATATGAGAGAATGGGGATGATTGGGTTTGAGAAAAAGTGTGGTATAATAACATTGAGGTTATTCTTAAGACTAACGAAGATAAAAAAGTGGTGGAAAAGTAGAGAATTGTCCCACTTCGAAGGCAATACCAGGCCATTTTACAAGGCTATATACAACAATTGCTATCAGGTAGTGGGATTTGAAACCTATTATTAGCCAAAGTTATTAAAAATTTTTTTAAAAAAATAGATAAGGCTACTATAATATTTTCTCAAACAAATCTCACCTTAGGATAAATATATCTTTTTAATCACCTAAAAATAAATTCACACTCTTTATAGCATTGTTTTTTTTGACAGATTTTTAAAAATTTAGTATAAAAAAGCCTCTCTAATTTTAAGATAATGATAAATGAGGTTTTAAAAATAATGAAGTTAGGTATAGTTGGGTTACCAAATGTTGGAAAGAGTACACTATTCAATGCAATAACAAAGGCTGGTGCAGAAGCATCAAACTATCCCTTTTGTACCATAGAGCCTAATGTAGGAACAGTTGCTGTTCCAGATCATAGACTCGAAATTCTTGCCAAACTTTATAATTCTGATAGAATAGTGCCAGCATTTGTTGATTTTGTCGATATTGCTGGACTTGTTAAAGGTGCAAGTAAAGGGGAAGGACTTGGTAACAAGTTTCTTTCTCATATTAGAGAAGTTGATGCAATTCTTCATCTTGTTAGATGTTTTGAGAATAAGGATATAATTCATGTAGAAGGAAGCATAGATCCTTTAAGAGACATTGAGACAATAAATACGGAATTGATACTTGCAGATATTGAGACACTGCAAAAAAGAATAGAAAAAAATCAAAAACTTGTCAAAGTTTCGCAGGACAAGAAGATTAAAGAGCAACTAGATTTTTATAATAATCTTATGGAACATTTATCACAGGGTAAATTAGCAAAAAGTTTTATAAAAGATGAAAAGGATAGAGAGTTACTAAAAGATCTTTTTTTGCTCACGGCAAAACCGGTAATTATTGTTGCAAACATTTCAGAAGAGGATCTCTCAAATAAAGAAGAGAATAAATATTTAAAAATAGTTAAGGATTATGCAGAGAAAGAAGGGATATCTTTAATTGAGATCTCAGCAAAAATAGAAGAGGAGATCGCTCAATTAAAGGATGAAGAAAAACAGGAATTTCTCGAAGCACTGGGACTAAAAGAGTCAGGACTCGATAGACTCATTAAGGCTTCCTATAAACTTCTTGGGCTTTTTAGTTTTCTTACTGCTGGTAAACAGGAAGTTAGAGCCTGGACAATACCTTATGGGACAAAGGCACCAGAGGCGGCTGGCAAGATTCATTCTGATTTTGAAAAAGGCTTCATAAGAGCAGAGATAGTAAATTATAATGATCTTGTAAAGTATGGTTCTTTTAATGCAGCAAAGGAGAATGGTAAAATCAGAATTGAAGGTAAGGATTATGTGATGCAGGAAGATGATGTGGTTCTTTTTAGATTTAATGTTTGAGAAAAAAATATGAGTAAATTGGATAAGTACCTTAATAATTTAAGAGGAAAAAATATTTTAATTCAGGGACTCGGCCTTAATGGCGGTGGTTTAGGAGTTGCAAAATTCTTTTTAGAAAATGGATTTAAGATTAAAATCACTGATTTAAAGAATGAAGATGATTTAAAAGATTCTATTCTTGAATTAAAAGATTTTGAAGATAATATAGAGTATGTTCTTGGAAAACATGATGAAGATGATTTTAGAAAAGCAGATATTGTGGTAAAAGGACCGGGTGTTCCACCAACAAATAAGTTTATTAAGATTGCTATTGAAAATAAAGCAGAGATTATAAGTGATATAGAAATTTTTTTAAATATAACAGATGCTAAAGTTTATGCTGTGACCGGTAGTAAGGGTAAATCAACATCCGTTTCTCTTATTTATAACATATTTCAAAAAGAGAGTAAAAATTCATTTTTAGGCGGAAATATAACCATATCACCACTTAATTTTTATAAAGAGACTGATAAAGATAGCCTTGTGATTTTAGAATTGTCAAGCTGGCAATTAAGAGATCTAAAAGGAAAAAATTTTAGATTTTTAGGTGCTGGTATTACAAATCTTCTTTGTGATCATCAAAATTATTATGCGAATATGATTGATTATCTTAATGATAAGAAAATAATAACGGAAAATCAAACTAACTATGATTTTTTAATTATTCCTTACAATGATTATTATCTTAATACCAAAAATATAAAAACAGAGGCAAGAGTATTTTATTACGATAGATCTGATAAAAAAGCAAATTTTTACTATAAAGATAGTAAAGCATTTTTTTCTTATAATAATAAAGAAATAGAGATATTTGAGGAAATTCTATTAAAAATATATGGTGAACATAATAAATTGAATGCCTTATTTTCTGCTGGATTTTGTTATCTGGCTGGTATTAAGCCTGAAAATATTAAGAATGGTATTGCAGATTTTAAAGGAGCTCCTTTCAGACTGGAACTTATAAGAGAAATAAATGGGGTTAAATTTATAAATGATACAACTGCAACAATGCCAGATGCTTCCTATTTTGCTATTAAGTCTTTCAATTCACCAGTTATCTGGATAGCTGGCGGTAATGATAAAAATCTTGATTTTTCTATTCTTGAAAAGGTGAGGAATATTCCTAAAAAAATTTTATTATTACCTGGTAATGGCACAGAAAGAATGAAAAAGATTTTAAATAGAGATGATATAATAGAGAATGACTCCTTAGAATTTCTTATTAAAAAGGCTTTTGAATATGCAGAAAAGGGGGATATCATTCTCTTTTCACCTGGTTGTACAAGTTTTGGATTGTTTCAAAATGAATTTGATAGGGGTAGAAAATTTAATAACATTGTTAATTCTCTTTAAAATATTTTTTTGCCGAGTTTAAATACAAATTTATAAAAAAAGGCCGTTATATTATATAGATAAATCTCTTTAACTACGACATATGTCGTATATATTTTTTTATAAAAGTTGTTAAAAACAATATTTAAGAAAGATTATCAAATTCAAGAAATTCCATAGAAAAAGCACCCTTACCCTGAGTCATGCTTCTTAAAGTTGTTGCATAACCAAACATTGCCTTTAAAGGAATCTTTGCAATTATTATATCAGAAGTCTCTTTTTTTATAATGTCTAATATTACAGCCATTCTACTCTGTAAATCACCAATAATTGTACCAGTATAACTGTTTGGTGTATCTATTTCTATTTTCATTATTGGCTCTAATAAAATAATACCGGATTCTCTTAAAAGATAGGAGGTACATATATTTGCTGCTGCCTCTATTGCCATTGGATTTGTCTTTGTTTTATCATAATCTAAACCTTGGACTATAATTTTAAGATCAACTACAGGAAATGCACTTTCAGGACCTGCTTCAAGCGAACTTCTTATCCCTTTTTCAAGGTATTCAAATATCTCTTTATCATACTCCTTTTTATTTATCTTATATTCTATTTCTAATCCTTCTCCCCGACCCAAAGGTAATACTGAGAGTGTTATATTTACATGCTGGACATTACCACTGATTTTTTTATCAAATTCATAAGAATATGTTGCATTCTTTGTCGGAGTTTCTCTATAAACAATTTGAGGCTGTCCACTTCTTAGATCAACTCCAAATTCTCTCTTTACCCTATCTAAAAATATATCAATATGAAGTTCTCCCATTCCACCAATAAGTATTTGCCCTGTATCCTTATCCTCTTTAAAACTTATTGTAGGATCCTCTAACAAGAGATACTCTTTTGCAACAAGGAATTTCTCCATATCAATTGCATTCTTAGGTTCTACCTTGACAAATATTACTGGTTCTGGAAAATGTAACGACTCCAATACTACCTGATATCCTTCACTGCATAAAGTATCACCTGTAAGGCTATCTTTTATGCCTATTAACACAACAATATCTCCAGCCTCTGCTTTCTCAATCCTTTCAAATTTATCAGCATATACTTTTAGAATATCAAGAATTCTCTCTCTCTTTTTTGTTCTCGGATTATAGAGAATATCGCCATTCTTTATCTTACCTGTATATATTCTTGTAAAAGATAGAGGGCCTTTTTCACGATTATACTGGATTTTAAATAGATATAATATAGGGGATTCTGTCTCTGAATAATATATTTTTTCTCTTATATTCTTCTTAACAATTAGAGCCTCACAATACTTTATATCATCTGGAGAAGGAAGAAAATCTCCTATGCCATCCAGTAGTTCTGTAACACCAATATTTTTAAAACTTGCCCCACAAAATAATGGGGAGAATTTATAATTAATTGTCCCATTTCTTATCGAAGAAATAATATCATCTCTGGTATAATTCTCAGTTAAAACTTTTTCCAGTAAATTATCATCAAAAGAGGTAACCACATTTATTAAATTTTCTTTATAATAATGAAATTTTTCTTTATAGTTATCTGGTATATCTATCTTATCTTTTATATTACCATCAGTTTCAAATAGAATTAGCTTTTCCTCAAGAATATTTATAACACCTGTAAGGCTATCATTTTCATAGTATGGAATAGTGATTGGCAATGTTTTTACTTTTAATTTATCCTCAATCTCTTTTATTACTCTCTCAAAATTTGCTCCAGCTCTATCAAGTTTATTAATCCATATTATCCTCGGAATAGCAAATTTATCTGCAAGTTTCCATACTGTTTCTGATTGAGTCTGAACTCCAGCAACTCCACAAAATACAACAACAGCCCCATCCAGTACCCTAAGACTTCTTATTACCTCTGCGGTAAAATCAACATGCCCCGGGGTATCTATAATATGAAAAATTCTTTCTTTCCAATTACAACTTACTGCTGCTGAAGTTATTGTAATGCCTCGCTCTTTTTCCTGAATCATCCAGTCTGTGGTCGTTGTTCCATCATCAACTTCACCAATTTTATAATTAGCCTTTGTAAGATATAGAAGTCTTTCGGTTGTTGTTGTTTTCCCAGCATCAATATGTGCAATTATACCGAAATTTCTTATATTTTTTATATCTGTCATAAAAATAAACCTTATAAGATTGGAGGATTTAAAATAATATGGACACTATATTTATAGTAGATTCTTGTCTTTTTGTCAAAATATTTATTTAAAAAATGAATATCTATCTTCAATACCAATTTTTAAAAAACTGGCTATTTTTGTTTAGATTCTTGCTCTTTTTTAAGTCTTTCTTTCTCTCTTTCTATCAATTGTTTTATAAAAATTCTTTCTTCTTTCTTTTTAGTTAATTCTTCAATTCTATGTTCTTCACAAAAACGATAAGGTTTATTTGTCTTTGGATTAATTTGAGCAGGCTTGGAGCATTTTATACATAAACCACTATTTCTTCTTGCTAAATACAATTTCTTATATCTTTCATTCACAGTTGCTGGAATTCTATTTTTTACATATATTAAAATTCCATTATAATTAAATGCAATATGTTTTATACTCTCTGGATCTGACTTAATCTTATTAAGAACTTCAAACAGTTCATTCTTTTCTATTTTTCTTATTTCTCGTCTCTCTCTCATATCTTATATCCTCCTAAAATATTAGAAAAAATAACTTATTTATTTAAAAATTGCTCTCTTTCTCTCTTTCTTCTCTGTTTTTCTTTATCCCTTAGCTCTTTATCAAGAACTTTGACCTCTTTTAATTCTTTTTCTACCTCTTGAATTGCTTCCTGTGGAGCATTCTCCTCCAACAACTTCTTTCTTTTTAAGACTAAAGCAGTTAGTCTTCGATGAACAGCACATTTACAATAAGGTTTTTGAGTATGAGGATTAATATCAGTAACAATTGTACTACAATAAAGACATCTCCCCTCTTCCCTTAATTTTTTAAATGTTCTTCTAACTGTCTCGTATCTTTTCTTAGAAATATCACTTGGATAAACTAAAATTTTTAGATCTTTAAAATAATACCACCCCAGTGCATCTTCTTTATTTTCCGAGATAGCATTAAAAATTTGATCTAATTCTTTTTCTCCAATCTCTTTTACAAATCTTTTTGCCATAATCACTCTCTCTAAAATTAGATTTATATAACTATATGTTTTATTATACAACAAAATAAAATAAAAATCAACTATAATTTTAAAAGAAAATAGATAATTTTTATTTTATTTTGTTACTTTAACAAAAAAAGTAATATTTTTTATAAAAAATAACATTTAATATTAATATTGTCAATAATTTTTTTTAAAATTATCTAAAAAATTATTATTTGATAAAAATTATTTTCTTTATATTAATTTTAAAAAATTTATTTATTTAAAATCTAAAAAATAAAATTTATGCTTCAAAAATTTATAATTTTATTCCAAAATAAGCCTATTTAATTAATATTAACCCAAATTTGTCATAATAAAATTCATATCTTCTTTAAACATCGATAGTTATATTGATTTTTGATTCTTTAATGGTACCTACAACTTATTCTACTATTGTGATTTTTTTATTGATTATTTTCCCATTGAGGTTAAGTTTATCAAATATCTCCTTTTGGAAATCATTTGGCTTGCTTGTATTTCTTATATAGATTGTTTTATTGTCTTTTGTGGCCATTGATACAGTCGATAATACCATTGTGCTAAAATGCTTTCTTATTCTTTGCCTGGGCTCTTTTGGAGTTCTGTAAGACTACACAAGCCTGTGATAGACAAAGATTTTATCAGAATATTTGTTTTTCTTTTTAATTTCTTTTATATACATAATTATAATATAGCATAAAATTTATTTCTGTTAAACAAAAAACTTAAGAATGGGAGCCTACATTCGATTTTAACAAAATTAACTTTTTAATTATATTTATAAATTATGATAAGAAATGATAATAATCTATTGATGATTAAAATTATCATATTATTTAAATTTATTCAACCTTTTTTTTATTTTTTAATAATTATACACTTTTTTGAAATTTTATTCCACATAAAAATTGGTAAAATCTCAAATTCCATGACAAACTTGAGTTGATAAATTGCCACTATTACTGGAATTTTTGATATAATAAAAATTATTAGTTAAAAACTTTTTGCTATATATATTTTTTCGCTATATCATGACCGATTGGATAGGTAAAAAAAATTTAGGGAATATTATAAAATAGAAAAAAATATGTAAATTTTATTTTTTAAAAAATTAAAAAAAATGTTGACATATAAAAAAAATATCATATATTTGCTATAATATTAGCAAAGCTAGTAAGGCTTATTAAATATTTATAGACTTTTAATAACAAGGAGGATTTTTAATGAAAAAAAAGGCTATTTTATTTTTCTTTATATTAACTTTTTTATACTCAGAAGAAAATAAACTTATAATTTTTCATGCCGGATCACTGGCAAAACCATTTAAAGAATTAAAATATGAGTTTGAAAAGAAGAATAAGAACATCACTGTTTTTTTAGAAGCTGCTGGTAGTATTGAGTGCGCAAGAAAGATTAGAGATCTAAAAAAAGATTGCGATCTATTTGCATCAAGTGATGAATTTGTAATCTCTGAATATTTAATACCCGAATACGCATCGTGGAGTATAGAATTTCTAACAAATGAAATTGTTATCATGTTTACATCAAAATCAAAATTTAATAAAGAAATAAATTCTTCTAACTGGTATGATATTTTATTAAGAAAAGGGGTTGAATACGGACATTCTGATCCAGATAAAGACCCATGTGGCTACAGAAGTTTACAGGTATGGCAATTAGCAGAGATCTATTATAAAAAAGAAAATCTTTTTAACCAACTTAAAGACAATTGTCCTATGAAAAATATTAGACCTAAAGAGGTGGATATGCTTTCTTTATTAGAAACAAATGAGATAGATTATCTATTCATATATAGATCTGTGGCTGTGCAGCATAATGGCTTATACCTTACTTTACCAGACAAGATAAACTTAGGAAATGAAGATCTCAAAGATTTCTATAAAAATGCAATAGTTGAAATAAGAGGAAAAACAGAAGATCAAAAAATAAAACAGATCGCCAGTCCAATTAAATATTCATTAACAATACCAGTTTCTTCAAAAAATAAAAACCTTGCAATAAAATTCGTAGAATTTCTCACTACTGAAGAAGCAAGAAAAATTTTTGAGACAAATGGGCATAAAATTATAACACCAATGATTTCTAAATATTATGATAATTTACCGATTATATTAAAAAAATATGTTAGACAAGTCCAATAAATTTAAAATTATTTTTATAATCTCTGGCTCAATAATAGTTTTATTTATATTATATCCAATTATAAATATGATTTTTTCAACATCACCTCTATTACTCTTTAATACATTAGTTGATAAGGAGGTAATATTCTCAATACTTCTTACCTTAAAATGTTCATTAATAGCAACTCTTTTTGCTATTATATTTGGAATACCACTTTCATATATATTTGCTAGATATAATTTTTATGGAAAAAAAATAATAGAGGCAATAGTGGATATCCCTGTAATAATACCTCATTCTGCTGCCGGAATTGCCTTACTTACTGTATGGGGAAGAGACTCTATTTTTGGTAGAATAACAGGACTCTCAATAGTAGGATCAGAAGTAGCAATAGTAATGGCAATGTTTTTTGTATCAATCTCATTTTTTATAAACAGTGTTAAGAATGGTTTTAAACTTGTGGATTATAGATACTCAAAAGTTGCAATGACCTTAGGAGCAACGCAATTTCAGGCATTTTTAACAGTAGATCTACCACTTATCAAAAAGTCAATAATAAGTGGTGTAATAATGATGTGGGCAAGGGGGATATCTGAGTTTGGTGCAATTATAATACTTGTATACCATCCAATGGTTACTTCTATTCTCATATATGATAGATATGAATGTTATGGATTAAAATATGCAAAACCAGTGGCTGTTTTACTCATTTTGATATGTCTTGTTATTTTTATTATAATGAGAATAATTGAGGAAAGAGGGAAAGGTGATTATAATAAAAAATCTAAATAAAAAAATAGGCTCATTCTCATTAAAAAATATCAATCTTAACATACAAAAAGGAGAATACTTCGTCATTCTTGGACCAACTGGCTCTGGCAAAACCATATTACTCGAACTAATAGCAGGTTTACTAAAAAAAGATTCTGGATCTATTGAAGGTGTTAATTATAAAAAATTAGGCTTTATTTATCAGGATCTATTTTTATTTCCTCATCTAAATGTATATGAAAATATATCTTATGGATTGAAAATAAGAAAATTAGATAATAAAACAATAGATGAAAAAGTAAATAAAATTGCAGAAGAATTAAAAATAAAAAATCTACTTTATAGAGATATAACAAATCTTTCTGGTGGAGAAAAACAAAGGGTTGCAATTGCAAGAGCATTGGTAATTGAACCAGAAATTTTTCTATTAGATGAACCAACCTCTTCGCTTGATAATAATATTAAAAAAGATATATATGAAATCCTTAAAAAAATTCATAATAAGACAAAGGCAACATTTATTCATGTAACACACGATTTTGAAGAGGCATTATATCTATCCGACAGAATTGCAATAATAAATAATGGAGAGATAATTCAAACCGGAACTTTGCAGGAAGTTTTTAATAAGCCTAATTCACTGTTTGTTGCTGACTTTGTTGGATGTGAAAATCTTTTTTTTGGTAATATAATAGACAACTATTTTATAGTAAATGATAATTTTAAAATATATACTGAACTTGAAAATTGTTCTAATATTTATGCGACAATTAAGGCAAATGATATAATAATTTCAAAAGAAAGATTAAATTCTTCTGCACGAAATAATTATTATGGGGAAATTATTGATATAAATGAAAGGATTAATTTTATAGAATTGGTAATTGATGCTGGCGTGAATATAAAATGTTTTATCACTCATCAGGCATTTTCTCTATTTGATCTTAAAATAAATGAAAAGATCTGGATTAGTTTTAAAAGTTCCTCTGTTCATTTTTTTATACCAGAATAAATTACTTAAAATTTTTTATTTTTGAGAAAAACTAACACAATAATTCTTATCCGTAACAATATATACTAACAAAATTTTAATTTGTAAGTTATTGATCTCTATATGAAAAATAGTTTAACATCATGATAAGTATAGATCAGGTCTGTCCCTCTTTTAATTATAACTATAAAAAAATTATAGGTCTGTCCCTCACTTTATTTTTTTTCAAAAAAAACTAAATTTTTTCTCA
>DAONLM010000041.1:0-17065 GCA_035406685.1 Spirochaetota bacterium | reverse complement strand
TTAGCTAGTTAGATTATGGCAAGGGGATACCATGTGTGTTAAAATCCCAAATTTTATACTGAATATTAAATTTGCTATTTTATTTTTAGGTAGATAAAAAGATAAAATTATTCTTAATGGTAAATCTTGAGTAAGAAAGATAGAATGACAAATTTTAGGCATTTCATTAATTTTATAAGAATTTTATTTCTGTCTGGCAAAAATTTAAGTTAAATTTGAGTAAAAAGTAGTCATCCATGTCAGACTGACATGGGATATCTGGGGAAATAAAATTCACCACTACTTCCTTAGATTTTTTTAATCTTTCAATTTCAATCTTCAATTTTCCTATTCTTTTTCTAAATTCTTCTTCTCCCTCTATTTCAAGGCCAAAAAATATACTTCAAGCAATTCTCTAATAAAAATTGCTATAATGAATGAATTGATTTTATCATGAACTAATATCAACTTATTATATACCCCTTCTGAGATATAAATTCTAACCCTGTGAAGTTGCACCCATGAACTTATAATCTTTATCACCTCTCTTCTAAAAAAGATACTTTCCAATTTATATATTTTTTTTATTTTTTACTTCTTCTAATGCTTTAACAATCATTTCTTTAGGTGGAACGCCACTATATCCATCTTTACTTTTATAAACTCTACATCCAAAAAGAGGTAAGTCATTTCTTCTCTCTCTTTCAATATCCATACCATCAATTTGTATAGTCGGCGAGCCTAAAAAGTTATATTTCTTTGCCTCATTTTCTGATTTAACTTCTATAATTTCAATTTCCTCATCTACATTTTTCTCTTTTATAACTTCTTTCAGTAACTCTAAAGTTTTAGTAGCATTAGGACATTCCTTGAAATATAAAAAAGTAATTTTCATTATATTTACCCCAAAATTTTTATTTTATATATAAATTAGACTAAATTTTTAAAATAGAAAAAAATGTTAAAAAAAATTATTTTAATAAATTATAATATACGACAATTGTCCTACAAAATCCACTTCCTACTTCACCTCTTTTTTAAACAAACTATAATTTTTTATAAGCCAGTTTTTAGCCTTTAATATCTGTTTAAACATATCTGGATCCCCTCCTGCATCTGGATGATAAATTTTACTCAATTTTCTAAATGAATCTTTTATATTCTCAATAGAGCAATCCCGTGATAGATTAAGAATTGAAAGATTATAATCAATAAGAAAATCAAAAGAAGTTATATGTTTTTTTCTTACAATTTTATTATCATTTTTTATAAAATCATAATTTAAAAATGTCTTTATCAGTTCCCTATTTTTAAAATTATCAAGAGCATAATAATCATCTTCTGGAATAAACTTTGTAAGACAATCCGGACACCAGGGATAAAAATATCTTTCTGAAAAAAGTATTTTTATATTACCATTAAGGCAATTATGAAAAAAATATTGATGAAATTTTGAAAAAGTTCCTATATTCTTTACTGGCCTTACCTTCCATAAGTTATAAGCAAAAATCAATTTTGAATGAATATTAACCGCTGGCGGAGGATTAATCTTATCATAATTCCTTGTATTTAATACATATTCAAGTTCATTTTCAGAAAACATAACAGATAGTGCTAAATCTAAAATCCTCTCGTCAACACCATAACTCATAAGTTTTTCATAATACTCTTTTGAAATTTCTGGTTTTTTTGTCTTAACAACTGGAAAATACTTTATTTCTGTATAAGAATAGTTCATTCTATTTGGATGATCCCACCATATCTTTGGAAAAAATTGAATGCAGCAATTTTTACAAAAGGCATGATTCTCTATGATCTGTAATAGATAATTATACCCATTATCACAAACATGAGTAATTATACCCCATTTTTTTATCTCACTCTCTTTTAATAAAACTATCTTTTTGCCATAAAAAAGATTATTTTTTTTAAATAGATAATCATACAGAAACCAATCCCTCTCTCTATCTATGAGGGATTTTTTATTTATTGTATTTATTACCTCTACAATATTATCATAAAAAGAGGCTATTTTATTTATCTCATTAAAATTAAGAGATGTATGAGTAGCAAAATAGATAAATTTTAAATCATCTCCAGTTAAAATCATCTTAATAAATTAAATCGATCATTTGAGATCTATTTATATTTACAGGAGTCTCAAATTTAAAACTATTGTATATTATCTTTATCAACTCTTCCATTATTAAAATAGCACCATCCTTTGTAAAATGTTTACCATCATATATTCTTACCTGCACAAATTTATCTTTAATTTTTATATACTCTTTATATCCTTCATTATTATACAAAATCTTATTTGGGTCAAGAAAAAATAGATTATCATACTTATTGCATTCTTCTTTTATAAGGTTATTTAATTTTATCATTCTCTCATTATATCCCTTATCCCGCATAAATGGAAGACCTATCCATACTATCTTTTTAACATTGCTATTTATCTTTTGAATAAATAGATTGAGCCTGTCTTTGTATATTTTATTCCACTCTTCTGTAAATAGGATAATTCTTCTATCATTTTCTATAATATCCTGAGCATCATTCATCCCAAGCATAATCACGGCAAAATCATATTTATTAATAAGATCTGAATCAAGTTGTTTAAACCAATCAAAGGCATCAATTCTTGAGAGCCCAGAAGAATAAAAGGCAGAAACATAGGTAGTTAATTCTTTATTATCTTTTGTTAATTTTAAAAAAGCCATTGAGATCGATTCTTTTATCATTGAATCTCCAAGCATAATTATTTTTAATGGATTTTTAGTAGAATAATTAATCTCTGACTCTTCTTGATCTTTTTCAAGGGGGATATCCCCGCTTTTATCTTTATCCCTATCTTTAATTAAAGAAAGAAAAAGCCCTCTTAAATTAAGATATATAGAATCAAGATAAAGAATATTTGCTATTTTATCCACAGGAGTCAAAATATTTAAAAAGATCTTTTTAAAAACAACTGACTTTAAATTTATAGCCCAATTTATATATCCTTTTGAATTAAAAAATAAGGTAAAAAATATTATAATGATTATTACAATTATAACATCCTTATAACAATATTTTCTCTCCATAAAAAAATCCTAAAATTGAAAGTATATAAAAGGAGCAACCCCCTCAGAGGATAAGATACTTAATCCCAAGAAATATATACCAAGTACTATCCCCTGTGCTATTACTGGAAGCCTATTAAATAATCCTCTCACCTTATCTGAAAATTTTTCCGGTACAAATTGAGAAGCAATGCCACCAATTATAAGTATTAATAAAAATGGAGAAAGTATGGTAATTTGCTTATTAAAATTCAAAAATCCTTTTAAATAAGAGAAAACATTTTCTAAAGAGTTTGATCTAAAAAATATCCAGCAAAAACATACAAAATGAAATATTCCTGCTATCTGAAATATTCTTACAATAAGAGTTTTTTTATGATATACATCATTAAAAAACTTCTCTTTAAAAAATCTCTCAATTGCTAAAAATCCACCGTGTAAAACACCCCATATAATAAATGTCCAGTTAGCCCCATGCCATAAACCACCTAAAAGCATTGTGATCAGTAGGTTTTTATATGTATTTAATTTACCATTTCTTGAACCGCCGAGAGGTATGTATAGATAGTCTTTAAGCCAATTTGAGAGTGATATGTGCCATCTTCTCCAGAAATCCTGTAAACTTTCTGCTCTGTAAGGGTGATTAAAATTTTTAGGAAACTCATATCCCAATAGATATGCAATACCAATCGCAATGTCGCTATAAGCAGAAAAATCACAGTATATCTGAATAGCATAACCATAAACAGCAAAAAGTAATTCAATAGAGGCATATTCTGCTGGATTATCAAATACCTTATCTACAAGTAGAGATCCTAAATAGTTTGCAACAATCATTTTTTTAAATAGACCCGTGGTTATCAATATAAAGGCTCTATCATATTTAATACTGGTAGGAGTATGTTGCGACAATTGTGGTAAAAAATCCTTTGCCCTTACAATTGGACCTGCAACAAGTTGTGGGAAAAAAGAGATATATAATAATATGTCTATTAAAGATTCTGATGCTTTTATCTCTTTTCTATAAACATCTATTACATAACTCAATGCCTGAAATGTAAAGAAAGATATCCCTACTGGTAAAATAATGTTTAAAACCGGTAAACCATTAGTAAATCCTAACTTAAAAATAAGATTATTAAAAGATGAAATAAAGAAATTATAGTATTTAAAAAAGCCAAGTATTCCTAAATTTATCACTATCGAAAAGATTAGAACACTCTTTTTTACTCTTTCTTTTTCTAATTTTTCTATTAATAAGCCAGCAATATAATTAATTGTAGAGGAGAAAAACAATAAAAAACAGAATCTAAAATCCCAGTATCCATAAAAAAAATAACTTGCTATTGTAAGAAATATTTTTTTCCCATAAAGATTATTTCTTAATAGAAAACTGACAACCCAGACTATTATAAAAAATATCCCAAATTCAATTGTAGGAAATAACATTCTACTGCCTTATAACTTCTAATTTTTTTTATTCTTCCCCTTTTACCCTGATACCAAATGTAATTATTATTCCCACTGATGCTGTAAATTCCAGAATAATAGGACCGCCAATATTATAATTATTATTAAAATAATAGCCATTCACATAAGGAAGAAATAGATATAAAAAGTATAATTCAAGCCCAAACAATCCCCTTTTTGACATGTTGAATTGGTTACCAATAGAGAGTCTTATACCTGTATTTACTATGCTATATGAATTAACAGGGGGCATAAATTGATTATTATCAAAATATGAATTTCCAATAAAATTACTGCTTTCCCTCTGAATCCAGTAATAATTTAAAGGCCAAAAATGTAATATAAGACCTGCACTAAGATAAAAATTAGCATAGTCATCACTCTTATAAACTAGTGGATAAAATCTTACAATAAAAGGAAGCCTTATATACATACTATGGATATAATATAAATTTTCTTTATTCAAAAATGGTATCTTGTATGAATTTAATGAATAACTAAACTCAAGTAATCCATATAATGAAAACCATTCTATAAATCTTGTATCAACTCCAACACTAAAAGGTATATCCAATGAAAAGAGTTGAGCCTGATTATTATAATCTGTGGAGATTTTAAAATTGTAAGATATCCCCATATTAATAAGAATATTTACAGTCGTATTCCAGCCAAAAAATTTTTTTTTCTCATCTGAAAAAGTAAATTGAGATAAAAAAATAAGAAATATAATAATTAATATACTTTTTTTAAAGTTTTTCATACATTCCCTTTTAAAAATTACATTTTTATCTTATCCAGGTTGTTCCATCTTTACCATCTTTTAATGTTATCCCTAATTCTTTTAAGTTATCTCTTATTTTATCAGACATCTCAAAATTTTTATTTTTCTTAAACTCTGCTCTAAGGTTTATTATTAACTCAATTAGTTTGTCCTCAATATTCTGAGAATTGTCGCACTCATCAACAAGGACATCTCTAAAACCCAATATTTTCTCAAATCCATCTTTTATAAAAGAATTTATTAATATCAATTTTTCTATATCTGGC
Source organism: Spirochaetota bacterium (assembly GCA_035406685.1). GTDB lineage: Bacteria > Spirochaetota > GWE2-31-10 > GWE2-31-10 > MWDO01 > DAONLM01. The sequence goes on along the minus strand of DAONLM010000041.1, from coordinate 11,501 downwards.
TTATTACTTGCTAACTCTATGTTTGATATTTTTAACATTTCAAATATTTCTGAAATAGAAACAGCAGTATTTAAATCATCATCAAGGGCTTCAAAAAAATTTTTAGCGATATTATTAACATCAGAATATTTTGATTCAAGATAACCATTATTATAACTATCTATATTTAAAGAAGTAAGATATTTTTGTAAAGAGAAAATAGAATTTTTCATTCTCTGATAACCATTTTTTGCTGCATCCATTGCCTGATCTGTAAAGTCAAGAGGACTTCTATAATGTCCCTGTAAAATATAAAATCTTAAAACCATTGGCTCTACTTTTTTAAATAGATCTTTTAAAATTATAAAATTGCCAAGAGATTTGCCCATCTTTGTCCCATTTACAGTAAGCATATTATGATGAACAAAATATCTTACAAAAGGTTTACCTGTCAATGCTTCTGATTGAGCTATTTCACATTCATGATGAGGAAACATATTCTCAAGCCCACCGCCATGAATATCTAGTGTTTCCCCAAGATATTTTGAAGACATTACAGAGCATTCAATATGCCAACCCGGATATCCTCTTCCCCATGGAGAATTCCATTGCATAATATGTTCAGGAGATGCTTTTTTCCACAAGGCAAAATCATAAGGATTCTTTTTATCTTTTGCTATTTCTATTCTATCCCCCTCCTGATACTCCTCTACTTTTCTATTTGAAAGTTTGCCATAATCTTTAAATTTTCTTACATCGAAATAGACATTTCCTTCTTGTGTCACATAAGCATATCCCTTATTTATAAGTTTCTCGATATGCTCAATCATATCAATAATATGACCTGTTGCCCTGCAACTTATATTTGGCCTTAAAATATTCAGCCTATCCATATCTTCAAAATATGAAACCTCATACTTATATGCAATTTCATAAGGATCAAGCTGCTCTTTTTTAGCCTGTTTTGCTATTTTATCTTCACCAGTATCCCTATCACCAACAAGATGTCCAACATCTGTAATATTCTGAACATATTTTACTTTAAATCCTTTAAAACTAAGATAACGATAAAGAATATCAAATGTTACATAACTTCTTGCATGTCCCAAATGTGAATGCCCATAAACAGTTGGCCCACAAACATACATTTTTACAAATGGTGGGTCAAGTGGCTTGAATTCCTCTTTTTCTCTTGTTAATGAATTATATATTTTTAATCCCATTATTCTTCCTTCCTTAAGGTTTCACCCTATATATTTCACTATTTCACTTATCTTGCAAAAGTTTTTTGAAATAGATATATACTTAAATTTTCTCTTTTTGTCAAAAAAATTTTATTTTTTAAAAAATGGCATTTAATTAATATATTTTAAAAAGCCTGTTAATTGAAATAAAGTATTTTAACCGATCTTATTTAGGCTAATATTCAAAAAGTGCGACAATTGTCGTATTATATATTTTTTATAATTAACGTTTTATCTTAATATATTAAATATATATTTAAAACACCATCTTAAAATGATATTTCTTTTTTAATCTCTCTTTTCCCTGTTCAAAGGCAAGCATCTCTTTATCCATTTTAACAATTTCGTAAATTTTATCCTTAACCTCTTCAAATGTTAATCTCTTTTCTTTTTCTATTTTATCCACTTTTAAAATATGATATCCATATTCTGTCTCTATTATATCACTTATTCCACCATCAATCGTATTAAAAGCAGCATCTTCAAACTCCTTAAAAGTCTGACCTCTCTCAATATACTCCCCTACCCTACCGCCAGACTTATTAGTTGTCTCATCCTGTGAATACTTTTTTGCAAGTTCTGAAAAATCTGCCCCCTTAATAGCCATATCTCTAATATTTTTAATAAGTTCATACTTTTTTCTCTTCTGAGATTCATTAAGATTTTGTGTTAAGATTAAAATATGTCTTACTATAGCTCTCTCTCTTACTGTAGACAATGAAGGATTATTATTATAGTATTCAAAAAGTTCATGATCAGTTGGCTCTATATCTTTAAAAATAATCTCCTTCTTGTATTTCTCAATTATAAGAGACTCTTTTCTCTCTTTTTCAAAAAAATCATAGCTAAACATTGTGCTATTTATTCTATTTTTAAAACCCTCTATATCGCCTTCCATTTCTTCTATTAAAAAAGAATTAATTTCTTCAGTCACATCACCTTCAGTAACATCAATCCCATAACTTTTAGCCTCAATAAGCATAAGTTGATTAATTGCTCTTGACTCTGCTACATATAAAAAATAGTCATCTATCTCCTCTTTTGATAAAGGAAAAACCAAATCATCTGAGAGATCTCTAATGTATTCCTCAAATTCAAAATAAAAAAATGGCAAAACATATTGATTGGTTATATAAAAAAGATCTGTTTTTATAAGAATTATCTCTTTATTATGATCTAATAATTTATTTAATACTGATAATCTATTTAATTTCTCAGTAAAATCTTTACTATAATTAAAATAACTTTTATCTAATTCATTAATAATATTTTTTTTATCGCAGGAGTTAAATATTAAAAGTATTAGTATAAATATAATTACTCTTTTCATTCAATTATCTCTTGTTTTTTTATACAAAATTTTTTTCAGTTTGTCACTATTTTAAAAAATTGAGTGTGATTTTATTTTTAGACAAAATTCTTTTAATTTTTTTCTTAAATTTTGTAAAGGATTTTTTCAAAAATTTTGTGATTAATATAATAGAAATATTTTTTATGGAGGATTTATTATGAATACAAAATTAAATTACAAAAAAGATCATGAACTACATTTTGTAGTTACTTCTACTATGAAAAAAAAGATTGCAAACATAGCAAAAAAAGAGAATATTTCTCTATCAAAATTGATCTGCTATGTATTGCAAAAGTTCTCTGATAGGATCAAAAAAAGATACTGTTTCGGACATGAGGATGGAAATTTTTACGAAAGAATAGATGCAGATGACTCTATTCATTTTTATTTGCCAAAAGAAGATTATAGGTTTTTAAAGAAAGTCCATGCTGACCTGAATTTTTTCAGCATGGCAAAATTGATTAGGACAATTCTTGAAGTTTTCATTGAAGAATATGAGAAAATGGGGATGCTTGGATTTGAGAAGAAGTGTTCTATAATAACATTGAAGTTATTCTTAAAACTAACGAATATAAAAAAATGGTGGAAAAGTAAAGAATTGTCCCACTTTGAGGGCAATACAACGCCATTCTACAAGGCAATCTACAACGATTGCCATCAGGTAGTGGGCTTTGAGACCTATTATTGACCAAATTTGCTTAAAATTCTATTCAAAAAATAAATAAGATTATTACAATTTTTTCTCAAAAAAATTAACCATGGGATAAATTTATCTTTTTATCTGCCTAAAAATAAAATCACACATGGAAAAATTTATTTTCTTAATTTTTTTTTGACAAAATACCTTTGTTTTAGTATACTTATTTTGAAAAGAATTTTTAATTTTCAAGGATAAAAAAATGGCAGATAATATTGAATCATTATATGAAGAGGCAAATAATTATTATTATGAAAATGATTATGAAAAGGCAGCAAAATTATATCAAGAGATAATAAAAAAAAATCCAAATCATTATTTAAGCTATGAAAAATTAGGAAAAATAGAACAGGCAAGAAATAATATAAAAGAAGCAGTTGTCTATTTTGAAAAGGCTCTCAATATTAATAATAAAAATGCGAATGGCTGGAATGATCTTGGCAATCTATATTATGATTTAGTTGATTATAATAATGCCATAAGATGTTATAAAAAGGCAATTGAGGCTGATAGTAATTTCTACTGGGCATACTATAATATAGGGCTTTCAATGACAAGAATGTATACTAAAGAGAATAAAAAAGAAATGGATGAGGCTAAAGAATGGTTTGAAAAGGCATTAAACATTAAGAAAGACTATTATCCGGCCTTTAATGAACTTGGATTATACTATATGGATCAGAATAATTATAACAAAGCAGAAGAATATTTTACAAAATGCATTAATATTAATCCTAATTATAAGTATCCTTATTATAATCTTGCATCTATTTATAAAGAGAGAGACGATTATAAAAAGGCTAAAGAGTATCTCTTAAAATCTTTAAAGTGCGATCCAAATTATATTTCAGCATTAAATAATCTTGGAATACTTTATTATGATCAGGAAGATTATAATTCTGCTCTATATTATTATACAAGAGCACTCGAAATAGATAGTAAATATAAATATGCCTTATATAACATTGGACTTGTTTTTTATCAAATGGAAAAATATAGAAAGGCATATGAGATGTATCAAAAAGCACTCGAAAGTGATCCAAACTATCAAGTTGCATTAGATGAAAAAAAAGAACTTGAGAAAAAATATAGCAAAGAAATAAAGAAAATGGAGCCAATAAAAGAAGAAGATCTTAAATCTGAGACATATAAAGATAAGGCCGAGATTCTTGATCCAGAGGCTGTGAATTTAATAAGTGCAAATATTAATAATACTCAATCAATTGAAGTGACAGAGACAAAAGAAGAATTATATTGTGAGAAGTTTGGTAGAAATTTAACAAAAATGGCAAGAGAGGGTAAACTTTTTGAGGTTATTGGAAGAGACTCTGAAATAAGAAGTATGCTTGAGGTTCTCTATAAAATAAAAAAGAATAATCCATTATTAATTGGTAAGGCTGGCGTTGGTAAAACCGCTGTTGTCGAAGGTCTTGCTTTAAAAATAGCAAATGGGGATGTGCCAGAGTTTTTTAAAAACATAGAAATTGTAGAAATTAATATGGGAATGATTGTGGCAGGCACAACTTATAGAGGTGATTTTGAAAAGAGATTACAAAAAATAATAGACGAAGTAAAAGAGAAAGAGAATCTTATTATATTTATAGATGAGATACATACTGTTCTTGGAGCCGGAGAAACAACTGATAGTTCTCTTGATGCTGCAAACATTTTAAAACCAGCACTTGCAAGAGGAGAATTAAGATGCATTGGAGCAACTACAATCGATGAATATCAAAAATACTTTCAGAAAGATCCGGCATTTGATAGAAGATTTTATACAATAATGGTTGATGAATTATCACCAGAGGCAACTCTTGAGATACTACGAAGATTAAAAAAGAAAATGGTAGAACATTATAAGATAGATATTAGTGATGAAAATTTACAGTTAATCATCAATCTTTCAAAAGAGGAGATAAAGACAAGAGTCTTTCCAGATAAGGCTATTGATATTCTTGAAAAGACATTTTCAAGATGTGCTCTGGATGGTAAAAAAGAGGTTGATGATATCACAATAAAAAACATCGTAGGCGAGTTTGTTGGCATAAAATTTTTAGAAACAGAAGAAGATAAAGGCAGGCATCTATTAGAAATGGAAAAATTCTTAAAAGAGAGAATCTTTGGGCAGGATGAGGCAATAGAGAGAATAGCAAATATAATAAGAATGACAAAGAATAAATTAGATTTAAAACCAGAACAACCTGATGGGGTCTTCTTTTTTGTTGGATCCACTGGTGTTGGAAAGACATATTTAGCAAAATTAATTGCTGAATTTTTATTTGGCACACAGGATAAGCTCATTACACTTAATATGGCAGAATTTACAGAACCACACTCTGTTTCTAAACTGATAGGAGCTCCTCCCGGATATATCGGCTATGATTCACCATCTTTTTTTAGTGTTAAAATTCTTGAAAATCCATCAAGTGTCTTACTACTCGATGAGATAGAAAAGGCTCATCCAGAGGTCTTAAAGATATTTTTACAGATATTCGACGAAGGCAAAATTACAGATACAAAAGGTAAAACAATATTCTTTTCAAATGTCACAATAATTATGACGAGTAATGCCATAACATCCTCATCAGGTAATTTAGGATTTGGAGCAAATGAAAAGATAAAGACTGACATAAAACTAACAGAAATCTTTCCACCAGAATTTGTTAATAAAATAGATGAAGTGATAATGTTTAATCCTATAACAAGAGAGGTGGCAAGGGATATCTTAATAAAATTGATAATTGAAAAGTCTAAAAAAATATTTGAAAAGAGAGGCATTAATATAAATTTTGACTCCACCTTTATAGATTATATCCTTGAAATAGGTTATAGTCCTAAGTTTGGAGTTAGAAATTTAGAGAGAGTATTTGAAAAAGAGGTAATGACATCTGTATCTAAATTTATTTTTCAGAATACTAATGTAAAAAATATTACTGTTACAGCAGATAATGGTAGAATAAATATTTATTAGGAGGACTTTTTTATGACAGATAAAGTAAAACAACTCGTATTATATCCGCTTTTAACTGGCATTATATCAGAAAAACAAAAATCTTATATTGCTGAAATTTTTAATATTAATGAGGAGGAATTAATAAATCTTTTAAATGAAAAAATCTCTATTGAAGAGATAAACAGTATTGCTAATGAGATGACAAAAGAACAAAAGATTGAATGTTTTAATCTTGCTAAAAAGATTCTTGAGGTTGAAAAAATTTCAATGTCTCAATTAATGGCCCTTGCTGAATTAGGGAAAATCCTGAATATCAAGGAAGATGAAACTGGTTTTGATTTTAATATTTATAATCTTGATGAAGTTATTGAATTTGAATTTAATAAGACATTAATCAATTTTTCTATGGTAGCAGGGGCAATAGGCTTTATTCCATTCATACCTTTTTCAGATTATTTTCTTCTTACACCTTTACAGATAGCAATGATAACCAAAATTTTTAATCTTTATAAATTTGATATGGAGCCATCTGATTTTCTTAAAATAATAGGGGCTACTGCTGGAATTGGATTATTATTAAAAGGTGTATCTAAAATAATTACAAATGTTATACCTTTTTTTGGGTGGGTAATAAATGCATCAGTTGCCTTTGCTGGTACTTATTCTATAGGAATTGTGGCAAGAAGGTATGCGTTAGCAAAAGGAGAAATGGATCCTGATACCTTAAAGAATATATGGGAACAATCATTTGAAGATGGTAAAAAAGAGTTTGAGAAATTAAAAAAATTTATATTTGAGCAGAAAGAATCACTTTTTAAAGAATTCAAAAAATATACAGATGAGAAAAAAACTACTAATAATGAAGATGATGTATTAAAAGAAGAAGAAAAAGAAAAACCTAAAACTAAAAGAAAAAGAAAAAAAGAGAGTGATATAGAAGATGAAGATAGCATGTTTCAATAAAATTTATATTTTAGGATAAGAAATATTTATGAAAAGAAAAATTATACTACTTATTTTTATTTTTTATCTTTTAAATATTTATGCAAAAGATGCTACCACTTTAAAGGCAAAAATAAAGGCAAGGCAATTTTATAGAGAGACAGAGACAATTGTCCTTGATGGTAGTATAAGTGAATATCCGAAAAATAGAAAAATCTCTTTTTTATGGGAAATTAAGGATTCTGAAAACAACAACTTACCTCTAAATAGCAATAATCAAGATAAAATAGAATTAAATCTAAAAGAAGGGAAATATACTGTATTTTTAACAATCTCTCTTAATAAAAAAGAAAAGTCAACAACTGACTTTACCTTTTATGTTGCTGCTAAAGAGATGGTAAATGTTACTTTTAAAATTTTTCCACCGCCAGATACAAACGAAGAGGATACAATATTTCTTGCTCATGAGGTGCCAGAACATAAGGAGTGGGTTCCCTATGCTACTACTCTTAAAAAAGATAGTAATGGTTACTGGAGTGCTACTTTAACTCTAAAGACCGGAAGAAATTTTAAATTTCAGCCAACAAGAGGTAATTGGGGAAGTAAGGCAAGGGATAACAATAACAATGATTTGGTAGTTACATATATTCCATATAGAGATGAAGAGGTTATTGTTAAAGATTTTTCATGGGGAAGAGTTTTTGATGATAAGACACTTTTAAGAGAACCACTGCTTGTCCCTATGTCAGAAGATTTTTTAAATTATAAAATATTATGGAATAATAATAAAGATAGACTATTTTATGGGAGTAATGAGAAAGATGAGATAGAGGCAAAAGTTATAAAGTATGAATATGGATATGAGACAATTCTCCCAAATTTAAAACCAGCAACATCTTATTATTTTAAGTTAGGCGAGGATGGAGAAAAGATAAAATTTAAAACTCCTGATAATAAAGAAGGCATTACTTTTATTGCTATTTCAGATAGTCAGAATAAACCAAAGGTAATAGAGGATGGTGCAAAGAAAATTTTTAATTATAATCCAGATTTTATTGTATCTGCTGGTGATAATGTAAATGATGGATTTAAGGCTTTTAGCTGGGATTTAACATTTTTTACCCCTTTTGTGCCAAATATTAAAGGAATACCTTTTATTACTGCTATGGGTAACCATGAAGAGGAAAGTCCGCTTATAAAAAGATATTTAGGATTAGAACGATATTATAATACATATCTCTATAAAAATTTAAGAATTATAACTCTTGATACTCAAACTTCCTTTTTGAAAGGTAGTAAACAGTATGAATTCATAGAAAATACTCTAAAAAATAATAAGTCAAAATGGATTATTGTGGTTATGCATGATTCTCCTTATTCGTATGTTCCGCGACACTATTCCAATCTTATGGCAAGAGAGATATTAGCACCACTTTTTGAAAAATATAGAGTTGATCTTGTTATTTCTGGGCATAATCATGTATATGAAAGGACCAAAAAAATAAATGGCATTATATATATTACATTACCGAGTTTTGGTAGTAACAAGCCATCAAAAACTGGGGATGAAAAGGATATTAATTCTGAATTACAGGTCTTTGATATGGATGGTTTTGCTATTATAAATATAAACAACAATCAGATCAGAGTAAAAGTCGAAGATATTACCGGTAAAGAGATAGATAGTTTTATAATTACAAAATAAATTTAACTAAAATGAAAATATAATACTTGCTCCTAATTTAAAAGTAGGCATGAAATTTGTCATATCATTTTCCGGAAGAAAAATCCCAGAATCCATTAAAAAAGTAAAGAAATTCCTTGAATTTACAATTAATCCAAAATCAAATTCAGAACCGACTAAATAACTATCATTATTAAAAGAAGGATCACTTATAGGAGCATTTGAAAAAAGTTTAAATGTCTGATAAAGACCAAGATAGAGTGTAAGTTTATTCGAAAATTTATTTACTGGCGTTACCATATATTTAAAAGAGATTGAATGAATATTAGAAAGTATTGGATTTAAGACATAGCCACCATCAAACCTCCCGTAATAGTAAAATTTGTTTATTGTCATATTATTATTATCTTTCCAGAAGTTAAAATTCGATTCGGCATTGCCATTTCCGAGAGCATATCCAAGAATAAAAGTAGAATTTCCACCTTTTACAATGGTATATCTTAACTTACCTATAAACGCACAGGATAATATTGAGTAAATATTATTTGTTGTTAGATCCTGATTAAACCCAAATAAGCCAGAAAAATGGAGATTGTAATATAAATTTTCGACAATTCTTCCTTCTGTATTTAAACCTATATGAAAAGTATTTATTAGATTCTTATTGTTACTATAATATTTAACAGGTATATTTGATATATCCATCTGCATTAAAAAATAAGGATTTATATGTTGTCCATAAAAGTTTATATCAAAATCAGTTGCTAAAAATATTCTTCTCGGCTGTTCTGCATCTATTTTAAATATCATCGCTGGTGTTAAGAGATTTGTCTCTTCCTGAAAGGAGACATCATATTCTGATATTGTATAAGGGTTAAAATAGGGATGAAATAATCCCAAAAATCCAGCGTAACCTAAAAATGTTTTAAAATTAAGATATGGGACTGTAATGTATAACTCTATTCCATCAAGAGGACCAGAGAATATTGTTGCAGCCTTAAGGCTATAAATAGTTCTACCTAAGGTAAGTTTACCAATGGGATATCTCCAGGTAAGATATAACTCATCAAAAGTAAAGGCTGGCACTATATAATTATCAGTAAATTTAAAAATCCCCTTTATCCCAATATGTAAAAATGACTCTTTTTCAAATACTATTCTACTCCATATTTTTGTATCAAACAAGCCAATCCATTTATCATTTGGCACTGGTTTAAAACCACCAGTACTCAGTGTTTCAAAATATTGCCCATTCTGACCAAATTCTATTCTTGATCTTAATATTATATCCCCACCCATATTAAATAGAACCGATGGTTCTTTTAACTTTTCTTCTGGAACATACTCTTTATCAAAAATATTCTTTTTCTCTTTGCTATCTTTTTGATCCGTAGTTTCATCATTAGCATAAATATTTATAAATAAAAAGATAAAAAAAACAACTATGGTTATTATTTTTTGTCTATTCATATTTATTCCTCTATTATATTTTCTATTATCTCAGAATCTGAAGTAACATCATTTAACTTTTTATCTTTATTATCTTTCTTAAACTTTTGTTCAAATTCAGTATCTTTTTGTTGTTTATTTTGTTTTTTTATTTTCTTTGCCTCTCTCTCCCTTCTTTCTGCCTCTCTTTGCTCATCAAACTCTTTATATAATATTTTTCTCCATTCTGGAAAATATTGATAATCCTCTTCCAATTTTTCAATTTTATCTTCTCTTGTAGTTATTTTATTATATCTGACATAATAATCTAGATAGGCAAAAGCATTAAGTAACTCCCATCCAGAAAGATTATCATCAGCTCCTCTTCCAGCATCAATTATCCCTAAATTAACACATAACTTATATGACTGATATCTACCAAGCCTTGTTTCATTATTTTTATTACCAGCAAGATTTAAAACCCCGCATATCCAGTACGACAATTCTTTTCTTGTTATTAATGGATTTACCTGATCTTCTGTTATAGGTAATGTAACCCTAAAAAGTTTCTTACTCGCAGCCCATATTACATTATCAATAAATGTAGAATTATTATCATTTTCATTATAAAGTAGCCTCATTAATGTTATTGCATCATTAAATGTTGCTATTTTTTTATAAGAGAGTTCTGTAAAAAATTTATTTTCTAGTGCGCTAATATTAATTGTTATAAATAATAAAAAAAATATAATTTTTCTCATAAATTTTCCTTTCCATATTATCCTAATAATCGACAATACTATCATATTATCTTTATATCCTTATATATAATGATAGCACATTTTTTTAGATTTTAGTATAATAATTTTAAAAAAAGTAATTTTTTTTATTTAAAATTAATAAAAAGATTTTTTAATGTAGATAAATCTTCTCTGTTTAAAGAGATATTCAATTCTGATTTTAAGGGATCTACTTTAGATATCTCACTAAATATAATAAAATAATTGTTATTTTAAGCGAATAAAATCTTGTAATTATAACAAAAATTTTTTAAATAATAATTTTTATTTCATATCAAAAATTCCAGTAATAGAGGCAATCTATCAAGAAATTCAAAATTTTTATTCTTAAAATAAAAAAGCCCACAAAAAATATAATTTTCTAATGATTCCTGAATTTTATTTTTCTTTAGATTATCATTTACCTTTTTAAAATTTTTTACA
>DAONLM010000040.1:0-17290 GCA_035406685.1 Spirochaetota bacterium | reverse complement strand
TTCATAAAAAATCCTCCATAAAAAAATATTTCTATATATTAATCACAAATTTTTTGAGAAAATCCTTTACAAAATTTAAGAAAAAAATTAAAAATTTTTGCCTAAAAATAAAATTGCGCACCAATGCTATAATTTATCCCAAATCTTTTGACAAAAAATCTTTTTTTTATTATAGTCGTTGCCCTATGGAAAATTTAAGTTCAATTTTAAATAAAGAACAATTTCTGGCTGTTACTCATATTACAGGACCTTCTCTTATTCTTGCTGGTGCAGGATCTGGCAAGACAAGAGTAATCACATATAAAGTAGCATACCTTATACATAAAGGAGTTAAGCCAGAAAGAATTTTAGCAATTACATTTACAAATAAGGCAGCCAATGAGATGAAAGAAAGGGTAAAGAAACTTATAGGTAAATTAAAAAATCCACCTTTTATTTCTACTTTTCATTCATTGGGGCTTTTTATATTAAAGCATGAAATTAAGCATCTTAACTATAAGGATAGATTTTCTATATATGATGAAACAGACTGCCAGAAGATACTAAAAGATATATTGTTAGAATTAAAAATTCCAGAAAATGAGTATAATATATGGGATTTATTATATAAAATAAGTCTTTTAAAAATGAATCTTACCGATAATATTTTAGATAAGAATATAAAAAATATTTACCAGAAGTATAATGAATATCTAAAAATTCATAATGCAGTTGATTTTGATGATCTTATAAAATTACCTATTGAAATTTTTAAATCAAATCCTTCAATTTTAGAAAAATATCAAAAAAAATGGGAATATATACTTGTTGATGAATATCAGGATACCTCTTTAATGCAATATGAATTTATAAAACTAATTGCTCAAAAATCTAAAAATATCTCTGTGGTAGGAGATGATGATCAATCTATCTATTCATGGAGAGGGGCTAATCAGAACAATTTTAAATTGTTTGAAAAGGATTTTGCGCCAGTATATGAAATAAAATTAGAACAGAATTATAGATCAACTCAAACAATTCTTGATGCTGCAAATTCAATTATTAAAAATAATAAAATTAGAAAAACTAAAAAATTATGGACAGAAGAGGGTAAAGGGGAAAAGATTTCATATTTTATAGCAAAAGATGAAGAAGATGAGGCTTTATTTGTAAAGACAATGATTATAAGACTGTTAAATATGGGATATCAATATAAAGATATTGCAATTTTATTCAGAATGAATTCTTTATCAAGACCATTTGAAGAGATGTGTAGAGAATCAAATTTCCCTTATAAAATGGTTGGCGCAATGAAATTTTTTGACAGAGCAGAAATTAGAGATATACTAAGTTATATGAGATTTTTAGCAAATCAGGATGATGAAGTTGCTTTAATTAGAATAATAAATAATCCTAAAAGAGGTATAGGCCCATCTACGATTCAGGAAATTCTAAAATTTTCAAAAGAGCATAACAATTCGATGTATAGAACAATTAAACATTTTATAGAATATAATACCTTAGGTGATAAGATCACACCAGATCTAGAAGATTTTGTAGAATTGATAGAAAAATATAAAGAGATGATTTTTAAACCTAAAAATATAGCAAAAACAGTAGAAAAATTAGTAGAAGAGATAAAATATAAAGATAAACTTATTAATGAGGTAAAAGTATTAAAAAAAGTTGCACAAAGAATGAATAATATAAATCAATTAATTCAATCAATTTCAAGATATGAAAACAATCCTGATAATTTTGAGCCCAATCTTTTTGAATATCTTAATATAGTCTCATTAACTCAACGAGATGATGAAAATGAGGATAAAGATAATGAAATAAGTATGATGAGTATTCATTCTTCAAAAGGGCTTGAATTTAAAGTTGTGTTTATAGTTGGGGTAGAAGAGGAATTACTTCCTCATGTTAAAACAATTGAAGAAACTGGAAGTGATGAAGAGGAGAGAAGACTATTTTATGTCGCTCTAACAAGAGCAAGAGAGAGGCTTTTTTTATCATATCCTAAAAAAAGAAAGAAATTTGGTGAAATAATAGAGAGAAATCCTTCGTATTTTATAGAAGAATTACCAGAAAATCTTATAGAAATTATTGATTTTAACAATGAAAAACAGGAGACCACAAGTAGTATAGAGATGTTTTTAAATAGAAGAAATTAAAATATATATTTTTTCTAAAAGATAGAAAAAAATTTTTGACTTTTTTCCGATTTATTGTTATAATATAAATATATAATACATACACATTTTTTAAAAAATATATTTTTTAAAAAAAATGTAAAGGATCTTTTAAAAATGAATGAATATAATTTAAATGAGGCTGACTATCTTTTAAGAGAATGTGTTAATGCAATAAAGGGTAGTATTGATCAAATATATTATGGTCTTCTTTCTTATTTATCAGAAGAGGAACAAAAAAAATTTTTATCATATTTAAAGAACCAGTCAGATTCTTTACAGGATGTTTTATATAAGAGTATTGTAGAAAAGGCAAATAAAATAAATGAATTGAATTTACAATTATTAAAGAGTAATAAAGAGTTAAGTTTATTAAAACAATCATTAGAGGAAAAAGTAAGAAAGAAGACATATGAGATAAAAAAAATTCAACATGTTACAATATTTGCTCTTGCTAAATTAGCAGAATCAAGAGATCAGGAAACAGGGGATCATCTTTCAAGAATTAGAAAATACTCTTATCTTTTAGCAAAGGAGATGTCTCTTTCAAAAACTTATAAAGGATATATTGATCAAAAATATATAGCCAATATTTACCATTCGAGTCCTCTTCATGATATAGGTAAAGTTGGGATAAGTGATCAAATTTTACTAAAACCAGGTAAGCTAACTTTACAGGAATTTGATATAATGAAATCTCATACAATAATTGGTGGTAAGACATTAGAGGATGCTGAAAAACAATTAAAAAACAAAACAAAATCATTTCTTTCTATGGGTAAGAATATTGCTTATTGTCATCATGAAAAATGGGATGGGAGTGGATATCCATTTGGATTAAAGGAGACTGAAATTCCTTTATCTGCAAGAATTATCGCATTGGCTGATGTTTATGATGCATTGACCTCTAAAAGAGTGTATAAAGAAGCAATGAGCCATGCTGTTGCAAGAGATATAATAGTGCAGAGTAGTGGAAAACACTTTGACCCAACAGTTGTGGAAGCATTTTTAAGACTTGAAGATATATTTAAAAAATCAGTAGAAAAAGATAGAGAAAATATAAATAAGGAATCTTGATAATTTTTTGATAAAAAGAGAGAGAATAAGTAAATTTTATTTTTATCTTAACCTAAATATTTAAGAAAATGGATTCTATACTACTTATTAAAACATAAAGAAATATCCAACTATTAAATGGGAGCATATGAAAAATTTAAATAAAATTCGTATATTCAGATTTATTATTTTAACACTCCTTTTAATTGTTATAACAATTGTCGCATTTCAACATCAAATTTTAGGTGGCGGTCCAAAAGGAGCACCATCAATTCATTCTTTATGTCCATTTGGCGGATTAGAAACAATTTATAAAATTCTTGCTGAAAAGACATTTATAAAAAGAACATATATTTCAAATTTTATCCTTTTAGGCGGAACAATAATTTTAACTATTTTATTGAGTAGATTCTTTTGTGGCTTTTTATGTGTTATAGGATGGTTACAGGAAATTTTTGCAAGAATTGGGCAAAAAATCTTTAAAAAAAGATTCGAAATTCCAAAAATAGTTGATAAACCATTGAGATTTTTAAAATATATTCTACTCGTAATAATACTTTTTTTTACATGGAAACTCGGCGAACTTGTTATTTCTCCTTATGATCCTTTTGCCGCTTATGCTCATATACCTGCTGGTATAAATGAGTTACTGAAAGATTTTTTGATTGGATTTATAATTTTAATCTTAATGCTTATATTCTCTTTTTTTTATGACAGGGTATTTTGTAAATATTTATGCCCAATGGGTGCTTTCTTAGGAATTTTAAACAAGATAACTCTTTTTAAAATTAAAAGAGATACTTCAACATGTATAAAATGTAATAAATGTTCAAAAGCATGTCCGGCAAATATAGATGTTACCAATCTCGAAGTTATAAAAACTTCAGAGTGTATTAATTGTATGGAATGTGTCATAGTTTGCCCAACTCAAAAAGATACAATAAAAACGACATTTGTTGGTAAATATTTAAAACCATTTTTAATAGCAATAATAGGCGTATCTATTTATTTTGGAATAATAGGCATAACAAATATCTTTGGAATATGGCAGACACAGGAATCCAGTCTTGAAAAAATGGTTAAGAAAGATGGAAAACTTGATCCTTATTTAATAAGAGGATTTATGACTATAAAAGATATTTCTGAAATTTTTAATATAAAAATTGATAGGTTATATAAAGAATTTAATTTAAACAAAAATGTTGTGCCAGAAAATACAAAGATAAAAGAGTTACAGAAATTTAACAATCAATTAACAGAAGAAAAAATAAGAGATACTATCGCTTATATAATAAACTTCAAGAAAGAAGAAAATCAAACAAATAATATTTCACCAGAAGAGATAAAGGGGTCAATGACACTAAGAGAAGTTATAAAAGAATTCAATCTTGATAAAAAAGAATTTTATAAAAGATTAAATATTGATGAAAAATATTCTGATGAAATGACTCTAAAAGAGATAAAAGAGATAAAAGAAAAAGAAGGGATTAGTTTTGAAATTGAAAATATAAGATTAATTGTAAAGGAGATGATAAAATAAAAAACATAGTAGTTCTTGGTGCTTCGGTAGAACCAGAAAGATACTCCAATCTTGTTGTAAGACTCTTAAAAGAAAAAGGTGAGAATGTATTTCCAGTAAACCCCAAATATAATGAGATTGAAGGTATAAAGTGTTATGGATCTATTAGAGATATAAAAGATCGAATTGATATAATTACCATATATATAAATCCGGAAAAAATTACTGATGACATTATAAATCAAATTATTGATAAAAAGCCAGAAAAAGTAATATTGAATCCTGGAACAGAAAGAGAAGATCTTGAAAAAATTTTAAGCAATAACAATATAAAAGTAATAAAAGCATGTAGTATAGTCTTATTAAAGACAAATAGATTTATTTAAAAAATTTAACCACCAGATTCAATAATAATATCTTCTTTTTGAATAATTTTAAGATTGATATGTTTTTTCCAGTTATCACTTTTATAATAAATAAATGAAGCAATCGCACCAAAAATCCATGCAATTGGAATACCCCACCAGATACCTTTTGTTCCGATATACTTTGATAAAGTATAGGAGATAGGGACTCTTAAGAACCATAATGATGATATTGTAATTAACATTGGAATAAAAGTTGCCCCAGCTCCTCTTGCTACTGCATTAAATACAAACATTAATGCAAACGCTATATAAAAAGAACTAACTATAACTAAATATTCCTTTCCAATTCTTATAACTTCTGGATCTCTATTAAATAGTTGAATTAATTCTTTTGAAAATGTAATAATAATAATTGTAATAATTAAAGAGAAAATAGTAGAAATTAAAAAAGTTGCTTTTACACCACTTTTTATTCTATCTAATCTGTTAGCACCGATATTCTGTCCAGTAAATGTAGACAGGGCTATTGAAAAATTCATGGCTGGCATAGCAGCAAATCCGTCTATTCTTTGAGCAGCGGTAAATCCAGCCAATGTCTCTGTTCCAAAAGTATTTACAATTCTTGTAATTGCCATCATACCAATAGCAACTGAAATTTGCTGGATACCCGATGGTATACCAATTTTTAAAGATCTAAACAAAAATTCACTATTAAAATGCAATTCTTTAAGATTAAGTTTTAAGACAGAATCTTTTATTTTAAGATATATTAATCCAGATATAAATGATACCCCCTGCGAAATTATAGTAGCCCATGCAGCACCTGCTATTCCCCATTTAAAAACTAAAACAAAAAGAAGATCCAAGATAATATTTAAAATAGTGGCTATTATAAGTAAATATAAAGGAGTTTTTGAATCCCCCATACCTCTTAATAAAGCACTCACGCCATTATAGCCAAATAAAAAAAATATACCAATAAAAGTTATATCAAGATAAATTTTTGCTTGCTGGATAATATCCTCTGGAGTCTTTATTAATAATAAAATATATTTACTAAAGAATAGTCCAACTAATGTGACGGATAAAGAGAGAAAAAATAAAAATATATAAGTTGTGCTTACCAATTATTTTAAACTCTTAAAATTTTTAGCCCCATAAAATTGAGCTACCATTACAACAATTCCCATTGTTGCCCCAATAATTAATGCAATTATTAAAAAAATAACAGAAAAACTGGCTCCAACACTTGCTAAAGCCTCCTTTCCGATAAATTTACCAACAATAATTGAATCAACAACACTGTAAAATTGTTGAAAGACATTTCCTATAAGCATAGGAATGGAAAAAAAAATTATATGTTCTAAAACATTGCCCTTTGTCATATCACGCATAAATTATTCCTGATTTTTTTTAATAGTAACTTAATAGATATTCCTCTTGTATTAATTTGGATAGAATATCACAAGTCTTTACCTTATCTAAAATATAGAAATACTGAATTTAACTAAATAATTTCATTATATCATCTTTTGATAATGACTTGAAGAAACTTGCATCCTCTGTTACAAGTTCACTTACTAACTCTTTCTTTCTTTGCTGTAATTCAAGAATCCTTTCTTCTACTGTATCTTTTACTATCAGCCTATAAACTATAACTTTTTTTGTCTGCCCAATTCTATGGCTTCTATCAACGGCTTGATTTTCAACTGCTGGATTCCACCATGGATCAAAAAGTATAACATAATCAGCAGCAGTTAAATTTATTCCAACACCACCAGCTTTTAAACTAATAAGAAAAAGTTTTACATTTTTATCTTCCTGAAATTTTTTAATCTCCACATCTCTTTTCTTTGTCTGCCCATCTATATAAGAATACTGAATATTCTTCTTTTTTACATAATCTTCAATTATTTTTAAAGATTGAACAAATTGAGAAAATAACAATATCTTATGATCTTCCATTAATATTTCTTCTATCACATCTTTTAATGTTTCAAATTTCGTTGATTCAAGATCTTTATATTTATCAGTAACAAGAGATGGAAAGAGGCATGCCTGTCTTAAACGAAGTAATGCTTCAAGTATCTGAATTACAGAACTCATAACTCCATTCTTAACTATTGTCTCTCCAATATGATCCCTATAATAATCCCTTAATTCATTATAGAATTCTCTCTGTTCTTTATTCATTTCGCAATAAACAATTATCTCCTCTTTTTCTGGTAAATCCTTTGCAACTTCCTCTTTTTTTCTTCTTAATATAAAAGGATATATAGTTTTTCTTAATTTTTCAACTGCGTTTTTATCCTTATGAACCTCAATAGGATAGACAAATTTATGTTTGAAATCATTTAAATTTCCTAATAATGAAGGATTTAGAAAATTAAATTGTGACCATAATTCAAATGTATTATTCTCAATAGGGGTTCCAGTTAAACTTAATCTATGTTTTGAGTTTATAATTTTTACTGTTTTAAAAAGAAGAGACCTACTATTTTTAATATTTTGTGCCTCATCAAGAATTAAATAATCAAATTCAATATCCTTAAAAAATTCTATATCATTTCTTAAAGTATGGTAACTGCTAATTATAATATCAAAATCTTTAAAAAAATCTTTATCATCTTTAACTCTATCTGTTCCAAGATGACGAACAAATCTTAATTCTGGGGTAAATCTTCTTATCTCATTCTCCCAGTTTGCAACAGTTGTAACTGGTACAACAAGCATAGATAATCCTAATTCACCTTTCTCTTTAAGACTCTGCAAAAAAGCCAGTGTTTGAACTGTTTTTCCAAGTCCCATATCATCTGCAAGACAGCCATTTAAATTATATTTATGTAAAAAATGAAGCCAGTTATAACCACCTTCCTGATACTCTCTTAATTTACCCTTAAATTCTTTAGGTAGAGGATTTTTATCAATTTTTTTAAAATCTTTTATTTTCTTTGCCAATTCATTAAAAAATTTTAACTCCAGATTTTTATCTCTTTCTTTCTCTGTTACTGCACTATAAAGAACCTCAACAGCTGTAAAATCTATTTTTGGAATTCTTAAATTGCCATTTTCATCAAGGCCTTCTTCTGTAAGTCTTTGTATGGTCTTAATATCATCTTTTGACATAATATAGAATTTATCTTCGACTATTACAATACCAGTTTTTATAACGTTATGATCTATCCTGAATTTTTTTTCATTTCCCTCTTCATCGACAAAAGATGTACTTACATCAAACCAGTCAATTCCAGTAGTAATATTAAGTTTTAATTTAAAGCCACCACTTTTACTAATCTTTATTTTTTGATTTTTAAATCTTAATTCATACCCTTCATCCATCAATGGCAAACCAAAGTTTATAAGAAATTCTTTAAGAGGTATGTTTAAAACAAAATCTTGCTCTAAAATAAAAGAACCATAATCATCTATATGAGCCTTTTTAAATTTATATTTAAGATATTTTTTAACCTCCTGTTCAAATGATATATCTCTTTTTACTAAAACTATCTCATCTTCTTTTATATTTTCTTCTAATTGAAAAATTTTAAAATCATAATGATATCTTATTTCCTTTCCGCGATAGTTAAAGAATATATCAATAAAAGAATATTCTTTTTCCCCAAAGTGATTTGATAATTCCAGAATCGGTTTTGGTAAAATATTTAAAATTTTAATTTTTTTCTTATTAAAATTTAATATTACCTCATCTTTTAACTTCTCCTCAACAATCTTTTTTAAGAAATCTATATCTTCTTTATAAAAAGTTGAATGTTTTAAAATTCTTCTAAGAAATTCAATAAAATTGAAATTTGTCTTTTTATAAAAGAGTCTGCCATTATTATCTAGTATAATTATATAATCAAGAGAAATAGAGATACTATTATCTCTATTTTCTAAGAGTATTGATTCATTATTTTTGGTTAATAAGGTAATATTTACCTTAAAATCAGGCGTATTAGTATTAAAATCTATACCTTTTAATTTAAAATCAACTATAACCTTATCAATTTCTAAAAATTGAACTTTAGTATAACTAAAATAATTATAACCTTCAGAATAAAGGTTTATTCTATCTTTATTCTGTAATAAAAATTCAAAATATGTTTCAAGATCATCTTTATAGTAATTTTTTAAAAAAAGATTATTAAATAATTTTATCTCTAATTCATCTTCGATAGGTTCTGTTAACTTTTCTTCTTTAAAATCTATTACTCTACCAAAAGAACCATCCTTTTTTATATATATTAGCCCGGGTGTTAAAATCAAGCGATCTTTATGTTCATAATAAGACATATAGTCTTTTTTTATTAAAAATATCAGTTTCCATCTTTCTTTAATATTTTTTCCTTCAAGTTTTTCCTTTTTTGGATAAGTTAAAAAATTAAATATGTTATTAAAATTAGAATCTTTTGATTTTTCTCCTATCTCAAATACAATTTCTTTATTAATATCTTCTTTTACTACAGTAAGAGGATTAACAATCTCCTTTTCAATAACCTTATGTGGACCATGTTTTATGTAATAAATCATAGTTGCAGCACCATGCTTACAGAACGAATTATAAGGACAACTACAAATTGAATTTGTTATTTTACCATCTGATGTTTTTTCAATTGTAACATTATATACCTTTCCAGCAACAGACCCATCAACCGTTGAAGTTATCTTATTACCCATATCTACAATGTTTGAGACATGTGCTTTTTTATAATATTCCATCCCTCTTTTAAAGACCTCTGGTCCAAAAAGATGTTTAATATAGTTTAATTCTTTTTCATATGCATTCATATAAAAAAAATCCGCCTATTTTAAATATTTTTATTATGTTAGAAATATAAATTTTTTTCTTTTTTTTTTCAAGATATTTTTAATTTAAAATAAAAAAAATTTTGACAATATTTCAGTTTTTTTATATAATTTATATCTTAAAAGGGACAAAAATGCCGAGATATGAGTATTATAAGAAAAAAGTAAATAAAAAGAAAATTATAAGAGATATAATCTTAATATATGTAATAGCAGTTTTATTTGTCTTATTTTTTAATTCTTTTATAATGCAAGCTTATAAGGTTCCTTCAAATTCTATGTTTCCTACAATATCAGAGGGGGATAGGGTTCTTGCAAATAAATTTATATATGGGCCGAAGCTACCATTTACAGATATTAGAATTTTTAATGCAACTAAAAATATAAAAAGGGGAGATGTTATAATATTTTTATCAAAAGAGTATTATAACACAAATCATCTTTTTAGATCATTATCTTCATTGATATATACTCTTACATTTTCCTTAGTTGATATCTCTTCTTTTTTAAAAAACTATGATGCAAATATGTATATAAAAAGGGTTATAGGTATTCCAGGAGATAGAATAAAATTTGAGATAAATAATAATAAAGTTATTATACTTATTAATGAAATTAATGAAAAAAAAGTTATAAATCTTAACTATAAAGTAATAGAAGAGACAGAGGAAAATTCTCCATTAATTTCATCAATGATTATTCAAAATGAAATAATACTAAAAGAAAATCAATACTATGTTATAGGTGATAATCGAGCAGTATCAGCTGATTCAAGAATATGGGGACCTATTGACTCCAATCAAATTATTGGAAAGGCAGTTTTAAAATACTGGCCTATTTCTTCTTTTGGCTTTATAAATAAATATAAATAAAAAGGGTAGAGTAATTATAGAGCATCTTTATATTCATATACCTTTTTGCTATAAAAAATGTAAATATTGTGACTTTTACTCTACAATATATAAAAATGATCTATCAGAAAAATATTTTAATGCTTTAAAAAATGAATTTAGTTATTATAAAGATATCTATAACTTTAATCTAAAAACATTATACTTTGGTGGTGGCAATCCTTTAATTGATTTTGATCTTTTTATAAAAATAAATGATTTTATAAATTCAAGTATTAGTTTAAATAGTATAAAAGAATATACAATTGAAAGTAATATATCTAATATTTTAAATGAAATAGTAGAAAAAATAATACTCTTTAAAGTAAAAAGAATATCACTTGGAATTCAATCTTTTAATAAAAAGAGTCTTAATTATGCAAATAGAGACTATTTCTCATTAAAAAGTATAGAGAATGCTTTAGAAATTTTATCAAATCATAAAATAGATATAAATCTTGATTTTATTATAGGATTACTATATTCTGATCCAAAAGAAGAGATAAAAAAACTTGATTATATTTTATCAAAAAATTATAATATAACCCATTTATCTTTTTATGAACTTACTATTTCTGAAAATAGTTATTGGGGTAGAGTAGAAAAAATTAAAATAAATGAAAAAAAAATAATAAAATATGAAAATTTACTAAAAGAATTGTTAGCAAAATATGATTTTATACGATACGAGATATCAAATTATTCAAAAAAAGAGAAACAATGCCAGCATAATTTAGCATACTGGAAATATAAAGATTTTTTAGGTCTTGGTCCTTCTGCTCATAGTAAAATAGGAAATATAAGAATAGAAAATGCCTCAAATTTAGAATTTTACATTAATAATAATTATAAAAACATAATAACATTAAATAAAATAGATAT
The DNA here is from genome assembly GCA_035406685.1 of Spirochaetota bacterium. Classification (GTDB taxonomy): domain Bacteria; phylum Spirochaetota; class GWE2-31-10; order GWE2-31-10; family MWDO01; genus DAONLM01. The sequence continues at coordinate 5,595 of DAONLM010000040.1, read as the reverse complement.
ATTAAAAGAATTTTTTCTTATGTCTTTAAGACTTACTGATGGTATAAATATTTCAGAATTTATAAATAGATTTGATTTAAATCCAATTTTTCTCTTAGAAAATAGTATAAAGAAATATAATGATCTATTTGAAATTAAAGAGAATATAAGATTAAATGAAAAAGGGCTTAATATTTTAAACAGAATACTTGTTGATATCTTTATTGAACTTGAAAATAAAATTACAACAATAAACAATTAAGTTAAAAAAAGAGATTAAAAAAAATAAAAAATTCACATTCTATTTACATAGAAGTAGACATAATATATCTTATAGGAAGTTTTTATTTATATTTTATTTATATTTTATTTCAGATTTAAATCTGTTTTTGAAATTTCAAGAGAAAGCTTTAAAAAACTTAATCAAACATTTTTATTATTCAATAAAAATTATATTAAAGTGGCTTTAAAAGAAGTTTACTATTGAAAAAATAAAAGATTTGAAAAACGAAAAAAATTCTAATAAATTTAGATAAATTTGATCTTTTAACTTTGGAGATGGCGGGAATCGAACCCGCGTCTTGAAATATGCACCAGTGTCCACTACATGCTTAGTCAATATTTATTTTCTTAGTAATATGACTGGCTATTGACACTCCTATCATATTACGCAACCTATAAATTTTCGGACAATCTTATAGGTATCAATTGTCCTATCCCTGTTGGCCTACGATCCTATTGAAGTACAGGGAGAAACTTCGCAAGGATCGTTAACAGACTATGCTGCTAAAGCGTAACTTTCGTTTGCATTTATTTTTTTGTGGATTTTATAGTGGCCCCACACCACTGCATGCAGACATCTAGCACAACTATTCCAATCGAATCCAGTGCATCCCCTTATGATTTAAAAATATAATATATTTTACTCTAAAAGTCAATTAAATCATATATTTATCATATTGATAGAGATCATGAACTCCACCTTCTCTAATCGATGAAATACTCCTTATCTGCATTCTCAATTCGCCAGTAATCATACCATTATGAAGATCATCTATGTTTTTATACCCAACATCCTGAAAAGCATATCTTAGCCCTTGAGCAAGATAAGGTATAAAATCAACAAGGCTTCCACGATCAATAACAGCACCAGAAACCCCCTGTGCAACTCTTATTGTATCATTTTCCACAAAATATCTTTTTCCACCACCTTCTTTCATTGCTTCAAGACTAGCCATACCTCTATATTTCTTTAATCTAACTCCATCTTTATAAATATATTCACCTGGAGACTCTGAAGTCCCTGCAAGTAGACTTCCCATCATTATAGTGTGAGCCCCTAATGCAAGAGCCTTCATTATATGTCCAATTACACTTATACCACCATCAGCAATTATTGGCACTCCGTTTTTTCTACCAATTTTTGCACAATGATAAACAGCAGTTGCCTGTGGTCTTCCGGTAGCCATTGTCTCCTGAGTTGTGCATATTGAGCCAGGTCCCATTCCTACTCTTAAAGCATCTGCTCCTGCCTTAATTAAACCTTCTGACTGCTCTTCTGTAACAACATTTCCAGCAATAACATCTATTTCTGGATATGTTTTTTTAATATACTTAATCATCTCTATCTGATACTTATTATATCCTTGAGCAGAATCTATAACAATTACATCTACACCATTTTTTACAAGTTCTGCAAGCCTTTCTTTATCCTCTTCTCTTGTTGAAATAGCAGCTCCAACTCTTAATTGTTTATTTTTATTCTTTGTTGCAAGTGGAAAATCTCTATTCTTTTTTAAATCAGTTCTTGATAGAAGACCTTTTAATCTACCTTCTTCATCCACTATTGGAAGTTTACCAACTTTTTTTGTCTTTAAAATCTCATTTGCCTCACTTAAAGTAATGCCTACTTTTGCTGTAATAAGATTGGTAGTCATAACTTCTTTAAGTTTCTTTTCAGTATCCTTCTCAAAATCTATATCTCTTGCAGTAACTATACCTAAAAGTTTTGTTCCTAATGTCCCATCCTCTGTAATTGGTATACCAGAAAAACCTAAAGTCTTCTTTATATTTAAAACATCCTTTATCCTGTGTTCTGGACTCAAAACAACCGGGTCAGTAATAAATCCATTTTCATATCTTTTAACCTTTCTTACCATTTCGCATTGTTCTTCTATTGTATTATTAAAATGTAGAATTCCGATTCCACCTAATAAAGCCATATAAATAGCCATCTTTTCTTCTGTTACAGTATCCATTGGAGAAGAGACAAAAGGAAGTTGTAAGACAATGTTTCTTGTTAACTTTGTCTTTAAATCAACATCTTTAACATCAAAATCTATATATCTTGGTAATAGAATGATATCATTATAAGTATAACCCGTTAATTGATAAAAAATATCCTCAGCAGAAAATCCATCAATAGACATAGTCTACCTCTTTTTATTATATTTTTCTATAATATATCAAAAAAAAAATGTATGGTCAATTAAATAATCTTTAAAAATTATTATATTTTTTGACAAATAGAATAATTTTTGATATATAATTCAATAATTTAAAAATAAAAATAACAAAAGGAAAATTATGAATAAATTTTTGAAGGTTGCTGGATTAATACTTTTGGGAATTATATTTGGAATAATTTTAACTATTATTGCTATAATAGGTATTTCTATAAGTTTAGTAGACTCAAATAGGACAATTGTATATCAAAATTCTTACCTTATACTTGACTTTAATGGAGAAATAAAAGAGAAACCTTTAAGAGAAACAATAGTTCCTTTTGAAAGAAAAAGAGAAATAGAGTTAATAAAATATTTAAAATCAATAGAAATGGCTGCTTATGATCCTAAAATAGAAGGTATAGTAATAAATGGAGATATGACATTTTATTCAAGAGTTCACGCGCGTGAAATTATGTCATCCATTGAAAAATTTAAAAAAAGCGGTAAAAAAGTTTATACATGGTTGTCAAATGGTATAAATTCTAACTATTATTTTGTCACAATAGCAGATTATATTTATATGCCACCAACAAATTCTTCTTTTTTGTCTCTGAATGGTAGTTCTATATCAATGCCCTATTTAAAAGACACTTTTGATAAGATTGGTATAGAATTTAATGTATTTCATATAGGTAAATATAAAGGAGCATATGAAAATTATTCAAAAAACGATATATCAGAAGAATTAAAACAATCTTATGAATTATTGATAAAAAATATAAATCAAGATTTTATAGAAACAATAGCAAAAAATAGAAATATTGACAAAAATATAATTAAACAAAGAATAGCAAACGGAGACACTATTTATATGACACCAGAAAAGGCAAAAGAATATGGCTTTATTGATGATATGCTTAGTTATGAAGAGATGTTTGAAAAAATAGGTAAAAAAGATTGTAAAAGAATTTCTATATCATCTTACTCTACTCTACTTAAAGATAAGATATCTCAAAATAAAATTGCAATTATATATGTAGAAGGAACAATAACAAATTACTGGACTGGCTCTGACAGAGCAAATGGGGATATGATTGGAGCAAAATCTTTTCTTAAAGATATAGAAGAGATAAAAAAAGATACTTCAATAAAGGCTATAATATTAAGAGTAAATTCGCCTGGTGGTAGTGCATTGGCAAGTGAATTAATGTTAAAAGGATTAAATGAACTAAAAAAGAGTATACCAGTCTATGTCTCAATGGGGCCAATTGCTACTTCTGGCGGATATTATATAAGTTCAGAGGCAGAAAGAATTTTTGCATCAAATACCACAATAACTGGTTCTATTGGGGTGGTATTTATGTTAGTTAATGTGGAAAAATTGACTAAAAATTTAGGTATAAATTATAAAACAATAAAAGAATATAAATATGATGATTATTTAAATCCAACAAGAAAAGCCACAGATGAAGAAGTTAAAATAATTCTAAATTCAATGCAAAAAACCTATGAGGAATTCATAAATCATGTAATGAAAGGAAGAAATATTTCAAAAGATCAAATTTCAAGTATAGCAGAAGGTAGAATTTGGAGTGGTAAAGAGGCTTTAAAATATAAACTTATAGATGAGATTGGTGGCCTAAATGAAGCAATAGAATACGCAGTTGTAAAGAATGAAATAAAAAATTATTCTATTGTATTATATCCAAAACCTCCAAGTTTCTGGGATGAGATAATGAATGGGGAGAGTAATTTATTTTATTCTGAAAATATAGTAGATAAAATATCAAACAATTTGTATAAAAAAATAAAAGTATTTTTTAATCTTTATGAAAAAGAGAAAAATATACCTTATTATATTTTACCCTTTATAGAACCTATTTACTAAATCTTTTTAAAATTTAGATTCTTTTTCTTTTTTTTGTGTCTGGCACTAATAAGATAGGTAACTGGTTTTAATATTTCTATATTTTGACAGACAACATTAAATGCCGACATAATAGGGACAGCAAGAAATATACCAGCAATTCCCCAGATATATCCCCATACTAAAAGAGAAGTAAATATAACTATTGAACTTAAATTTGAACCCTGACTTTGAAATTTAGGTTCAAGGAGATTACCAAGTATATTCTGGATAACAATTAAAAAAGTAAGAATAAGTAATGGCTTAACAATAGTTGGAAACTGAACAAATGCAAGTAATACTGGTAAAAATACCGCAATGATAGAACCAATATAAGGTATATAATTCAGTAGGAAAGCAAATAATCCCCATAATAGAGAATATTTTACTCCAAAAATAAAACAGACTAAAAATGTTAAAACCCCAGTTATAAAACTTATTATTGATTTTACTACAATGTACCTCTGAATTTGTTCTGTAATATTTATAATAATCTTATTAATTTTAAGGCTATTCTCTGGAAATGCTTTTGATATTCTATATGAAATTTTATTAATACCCGGCATAATAAAAATTAAAGCAAAAATATAAAGAAAAAAATTTTTAAGAATTCCTAATGTTTTATTAATAGTAGAAATCATATATGCTCCAAAATTAATTTTTGCAAAAAATTCAAAAATAAGATTTTTTAACTTTTGTTCTCCGCCAAATATTTTAATAAATTCTAATTCAGAAATATTTGATATAATCTCAATAATTTTTGTCTGAATTGTATTAGTTAACACTGGAAAATCATCTAAAAAATTTTGTAAAGATGATATAAGAATAAAGAGAAACGCTGTCAATAATGATATTGATAATAAAATCACCAATATAGTAGAAATCCATGAAGGAATTTTAGTTTTTTCCAGTTTTTTTAATAATGGCTGAAATAATAAAGCAGTAAAAAATGCTAAAAATATCGGTATTAGAAAACCCGACATTTTATGAGTTAAATATAAGATCAAAGCAACTAAAAATACAGAAAGAATTAAAATTATCTTTTTTAGATTTGATTCATAAGTAGACATATATCCCCTTTGTAAAATTATTATATCACTTTTCTTTTAAAAAAACAAATGAAATTAAAAAAATAAAAAAAATATTTAAAAAAAATGTTATTTTCCTAAAAACTTGTAAAGGATTTTCTTAAAAATTTTGTGATTAATTATATAGAAATTACAAGCCCACTTAAGTGGGTTTTTTATTTTTATAAAAAGGAGA
>DAONLM010000039.1:0-17476 GCA_035406685.1 Spirochaetota bacterium | reverse complement strand
ATATTTTATAGGTATTGAAACTTATGGGGAAGAGAAATTTATGAAGATGATACAAGAACTAAAAAATGAGATAGAGGGGTTAAAAAAAAGAAAGGCTTGTGTGGTGAAGGAAAGAGGAGGCCAAGATATCCCCTGCCCGATTGAGTATAACGACTATTTTTTACTCAAATTCAACTCAAAATTTTGCCTGAACGAAATAAAATTTTTATAAAATTAATGAAATACCTAAAATTTGGCCATTCTATCTTTGATTACTCAAAATTTACCTTAGGCTAATACTATCTTTTTATCTCTCTAAAAATAAAATCGTACTCATTTTTTTAAAAAACATCTCAAAATTCTTGAAAAAAATTCTATTTTGTTATATAATCTATTTAAATTTTATAAAAATAAAAATAATAATGAATGAAATAAAAATAAAAAATAAAATTTTAATTATCGATGATTCAGAAGATATTCTTTTTCTTATAGAAAATATTCTTTCATTAGAATCTTTTATGGCTATACCTGTAAATAATGCGGTTAAGGCGCTGGAAATTTTTGATAAAACTATTGATGCTGTTATTCTTGATCTGATGATGCCAGAAATGGATGGAATTGATTTTTTAAAAGAGATAAGAAAAAGAAAAGAGTATGATTATATTCCAATAATTGTTCTTACTGCAAAGAATAATTCAGACGAAGAAATTGCTAAAATATATGAATTAGGAGCCAATGATTATATAAGAAAGCCATTTTTAAAAGAAGAATTCGTTTCTAAAATAAAAGTAAATGTTAGACTAAAGGTATTAACAGAGAGATTAATGAGATTAAATAGAAAATTAAGAAAGAAAAATAGGGAAATAAAAAAGGCATTAAGAAGAGAAGAATTATTAAATAAAAAAATTCTTGAAAGAACAATGGAAATAAAAGCAGCAAAAGAACAAATAGAAGAATTAAATAAAATATTAAAGTATGCATCAACTCATGATGAATTGACTACCCTTTATAATAGGGCGGCGATATTTGACTTTTTAGAAAACGATATAAACAGAATAAAGAGAATAAAGACCCATATTTCACTTTTAATGTTTGATATAGATTTTTTTAAGAATATAAATGATACTTATGGCCATACTGTTGGAGATGAAATATTAAGATCCCTTTCTTTACTTATAAAGAATCATATAAGAGAAATAGATTTAATGGGAAGGTATGGTGGAGAGGAATTTTTAATAATTCTACCAGATACCAATTTACAGGAAGCTGCTATAATGGCTGAAAGAATTCTAAATCTTGTTAGATGTTATGAGTTTCAAACCTCAAAAGGGCCTATTAATCTTACAATTAGCATAGGTATTGCAGAATATAAAGAGGGGGAAACAATAGATCAATTCATTGAGAGAGTTGATCAGAAATTATATGAAGCAAAGAATTCGGGAAGAAATTGCATAAAATATTAAGATTGGAGAATAAAATGGCTTTAATAGGATCTTTTTTAATTACTATTTTAAATACTATATCTCTTATCTTGACTATAAGAATAATATTATCCTGGCTTGTTTTGCCTCCTTTAAAGATTGTTTATTGGCTAAATAAAATTACTGATCCTATTTTCAATTTTTTTAGAAAGAGATTTCCTTTTTTAAGATTGGGATTTCTGGATCTCTCTATAATTGTTCCTTTTTTATTAATTCATATTTTAAATAAAATAATCTTTGATCTAATGATAAATCATAGAATTATTTCATTATTTTATATTTTTGATATTTTATTCTTTATAGTAGAATCAATCATTTCTATTTTTTTAACTGTTTTATTTATATTTACTATTGTATTGTTTTTTGTAAATATTTTTGCACCTTATACTTATAATCCTTTTGTTACATCAATGAGATCTGTTATAGATCCTGTAGCAATTAGAATAAGTAAATTATTAAAGATAAATTCAAGATATGCAGATAGAATTTATTTAATCATAATTGCTCTTCTTATACTTATTGCTGGTTTTGTGATATTTTTTCTATTGGGTATATTGAAATTTTTACTTAGCAAAATAATTCCTTAAAGTTTATTTGATTAGTGACTATATTCTATTTTATATATCTCAATGTTATGGTCCTGAAAATTAGAGAAAGCAAGTAATTTACCATTATTACTTATATCAAGACCCGTAGGCTGGGCACCACCCTCAATATAACCTATAACCTCTTTTTTTTCACAGTCAATGATTGCTATTTTACCGTTTTCAAGGCTTCTTTCAAGATATCCGTTTGGATTATTTGGGCCTCTACAGGAGACAAAAAGATACTTATCATCAGGGGTGATATCCACTGTATTGGGGTTATTATATACTTTAATTTTATTTAATAATTTAAAATCTTTTGTCTCTATTTCATAGAGAGAATTATAAGCCATATCAGTTACATAACAAATTGTATTTGTCTTGTTTAAGACTATATGTCGTGGTGCACCTTTATCTGATATTTTATTTTCAAGATTCCAATTTGTGGTATTATATTTTAAAATTTGTCCACCTTCAAAACTTGTTGCATAAAGAAATTCTCCATCATTTGAAAAAATTATCCCTCTTGGCACAATAATATTTTCGATTTTTCTAATAACTTCTCCATTATCATATCTAATAATCGAAATATCATTTGAACACCAGTTAGATGTTGCCACTAGATCTTTTTTTTCACAATATGCAATGACCTTTGTCCATAATCCTTTTGTTGGTATTGTTCTTTTATATTGAATATTTTCTATATTAGAAATATCAAATTCATAAATATTACCCGTTGTCATTTGAGATATAAAAAAACTTTTGTATTTATCTATAAAAAGACCTTCAACATAACCTTTTTTCTCACTATTCTTTACTTTTATCTTTTGTTCAAGAGAAAGATTTTTTATATTAATCACATCAAAACCATAATCATCTAAAAGAGAGACAAAAAGATACTTATCATCAAAAGAGAAATTAACCTGTTTTGGTTGTTTACCGCAGTCTATGATACTGAGAGGTATTAATTTTATTTTATCTGATATAATATTTTTCTGATGTCTGAATTTATATTTTGTTTCTCCATTAACAAATGTCTCAAATTCCTGATCTGCATAACCATTCTGCGATAGTCTTATATAATGAGTACCATATTCTAACTCAATTGTTAATGGTAGAGTTGTAAATTCTCCATTATCAATGGAAATTTTAGATCTATTGTCAATAGTTTCAAAAGAGACATTAAATTTCTTTTTAATAAGATTTATATTATGGTGATTTAATATAAAAAATCTATTTTTAAATGTGGAATTATAATTTTCAAAACCTTCTCTTTCTACTCTAACATTTATCTCTTTATTTTTTGTCTTAAAAATAGCATTCGATTTTATTTCAACATTGTCTATAAATATAGTAGAATCATCTGGATCTGTATTTATGACTACTTTATAGTTACATGAAATTATAAAAATAATAATAGATACCAGTAAATATTGAAGATTTATTTTTTTAGCCATTTATATCTATAAATTTAGAAGTTGAGATGTCATAACTATTTTTTTGAAAACTATTTTTATTTAATTTATTTAATTCCACTTTTATTTTTTCTAATTCAATATCAAGCATTTTTTTATTATTCTCTGCTTTTATTTTTACTTTGGTGGATAAATTATTAAGACTCTCTTTTAATTTAAAAATAGCATCTTCTTTTTTATAAGGGAGATTAAAGTATATTTTTTCTAAAGGTTCTAAAATTTTTTTAAAAGAATTTAATTCTTCTATTATGTTCTGTTCTACTTTGATATGCTCAAGAAGTTTATCAGCATCTTTTATTGTTATGTCATTTTCCTCTTTCTCAAGAATATCAAGGTATTTTTCTAACTTTGCCTTTTGTGATAAAAGATTTTCTTTTATCTTTTTTACTAATAAATCAGGTTGCAATGTTAACTCCTCCATCATCATCTTTTTTTTCAATTGGGGCCTTTTTAGCAGCTTCCTCCCAAGCATCTCTTAATGCAATTAAATAATCTCTTACTTCTATTAGTGGGGCTGCCTCTTTTTTAATATTTGCCTCTATTAGCTTCTTTTTAATATACATATATATACTAAATAGCTTTTCTGAAATCTCTCCTACTTCCATATTAAGAGAAGTAATTAATTCATTGATTATATCCTGAGCCTTCATAATGTTATTATGAATCTTTTCAATTGATCTTGATGGTATTAAATCAATTGCTATATTAATAAATTTAATTGCCCCATCATAAAGCATTACAATTAATTTCCCTTGATTTGCAGTATCTATTTGAGTCTTTTTATACTGCTGATAAGGATTACTAATAGCCAAAACATTACCCTCCAAGATATTAAAATATCTAAATTATTTTCGGAATAATATAAAAATAGTTTATAATAATTATTTTAAAAAAGCAAGAGTTATTGATATTTTTTTATAAAAAAATTAAATTTAATTTAAATCATATAAGATTTAGTTATTATCATTTAAACAAAAAAACAATCTTTTTAGTTTTTTCCCTCTGGCATAAAATTTAATTTATAAAGATTATAATATATCCCTTTTTTCTTCATTAACTCTTCATGTGTTCCTATCTCTTTAATCTCCCCTTTTGATAATACTATTATCTTGTCACAATGTTTTATTGTCGATAATCTATGAGCAATTACAATAGAAGTCTTATTCTCTATCATTTTTATTAAGGCATCCTGAATATATTTTTCTGTCTCTGTATCAATGTTTGATGTTGCCTCATCAAGGACCAGGATTTCTGGTTCTTTTACTATTGCTCTTGCAAATGAGAGTAATTGTCTTTCTCCAAATGATAAATTTTTCCCGTTTTCTGAAAGAATAGTATCATATTTTTTTTCTAACTTTTCAATAAAAATATCTGCATGGACATATCTACACTTTTCAACTAATTTTTCATAGGGTAAAGAATTGTTTAATAAAATATTTTCCTTTACTGTTTGATTAAAAATAAATACATCCTGTAAAACAATACCGAACAAATTTCTTAAAGATTCTATCTTAATATCTTTTATGTTTATGCCATCAATGAAGATATCCCCCTTCTGAATATCATAAAATCTCAACAATAGATTTATTATTGTGGTCTTTCCAGAGCCAGTGGCACCAACAAATGCTATCTTTTCCCCTTTCTTTACTTCAAAATTGATATTCTTTAATACCCATTCATCATCTTTATATGCAAAATAGACATTTTTAAATACAATGCTATTATTAAAGCCAGTAATAACAACTGGATTATCTATCTCTATTATCTCACTTTTTTCATCAAGAATCTCAAAAATTTTTTCAGAAGATGCCATTGCTGATTGCAAAACATTAAATTGTTCACTTAAATCCTGTATTGGTTCGTATAGTCTATCAATATAATATATAAAAACAAAAAATAATCCAAATGATATTGAGAGATTCAATACTTTTACGCCACCGATATAAAGCACAATACAGGTTGAAAGTATGCTAAAAAGAAACATAAGTGGTCTAAATATTGCAAAAATATTAATCTCTCTGTAATATATTTTTTTTAAATTTTCACTTAATTTAAGAAATTTATTGAATTTAATATTTATAAGATTATAAAGTTGAATTATTTTCATCGCAAAGAGATGTTCACTTAAAAAAGTATTTATATCTGCTATTGCCTTTCTTAAAGATCTATAATTATTTCGTGCAACTTTTCTAAAAATAATCGTGGTAATTACTACAAATGGCAAAACAGAAAGAGATAATAAAGAAAGAGTTAAATTAAGTCTAAACATTATTATTACAATGGCAATAATAAGAACTACATTTCTTAATATCTCGATTATAACTGTTGTAAACATTTCATTCAATGTCTCTGTATCATTTGTAACTCTTGTTACAAGTTTCCCAACCTGTGTATTATCATAAAATTTCATTGGTAGATTAATTATTTTTTCAAATATCTCATTTCTTATATTAAATAAGATCTTTTGTGAAGTAAGTTCAAGAATAAAATTCTGAAATAAATGAGAGAGAAAAGAAAGAATAATCACAAAAATAAATATAAAAGATAAAAAGATAATTCCCTGAATATCATTTTTTCTTAATATTCTTAATTGTTCTTTTGTTAATTTTATACCATTAAAACCATTTACATTTATAGAATTTTTTATTTTAAGTTTTGAAAAATCATAACTATTAAGAAAGTCTAAATCTTTTTCTTTTAGATTTATAAATATAAAATAAGAATTTTCAAGATAGACAAGTTTTGCAAAATTGTTATAAAAGTTGTAATTCTTCACATATTTTATATATTTACCATTTAAAAAAAGAGAATCTTTTATTGGTATATCAAATACAACATAATTTTTTTTATACCCATTTATAAAATTGTCTATTGCATTTCCTATTATTAATGGTTTAATGAGTTGAAGCCCGGTTAAACTCAACAAAAGTATAAAGGCTAAAATAAATTGAAGTATAAAGGGTTTTATATATTTTGACAATCTTAAAATTATCTTAATATCAAAATTTTTTTTCTCAATTTCATATTCCATAATTATTCCATATCAAGTTTTTTTTCTATATGTTCTCTTTCATAAAGATTATAATAGTAACCTCTTAGTTTTATTAGATCTTTATGAGCCCCACTTTCTTTAATTTCTCCATTATGAAGATAGACAATTCTATCACAATTTATCAGTGAAGAAAGCCTATGAGAAATTATGATTATTATTCTTTCTTTTTTTAATTTAAAAATGTTTTGTAAAATCTCTTTTTCTGTTTCATTATCAACAGAGGAGAATGAGTCATCAAAGATAATAACAGGTGTGTCCCTTAATATTGCCCTTGCAATAGAGACTCTCTGTTTTTGTCCACCAGAAATAGTTAATCCTTTTTCTCCAATTATTGTTTCATATTTATCTTTAAAATTTTCTATATTAGTCTCAAGGCTTGCCAATCTTGCTATATTTTTTAATTGTTCAAAAGATATATCTTTCTCAAAAAGATTTATATTATTCTTTATAGAGTCAGAAAATAAAAAATTTTCCTGTGGAACAAGGGTAATTATATTTCTTAAACTTTCCAATTTTATCTTTTTTATGTCTATATTATTTATAAAAATTGTATTCTCAGAAGGCTCATATACTCTTGTGAGTAAATTTACAAGGGTTGATTTACCACAACCAGTCTTACCTGTTATACCAATAATCTCATTCTTTTTTATTTCAAGATTTATATTTTTTAATACAAGATTATCACTATTTTCATATTTAAAATTAAGATTTGAAATTTTTATACTCAAATTATTTTTTAGATTCTCAAATGATAAATCTATACTTATACTATCAAAAGAATCAGATATTTCTATTTTCTCTTGAAGAAGAGAGTAGAATCTTTTAAAAGATGCATTACCCTGTGATATAATATTTAAAGCCCATCCAGCCCCAATCATGGGCCACATTAAAATGGCAATGTATTGATTAAAGGCTATAAAAGATCCAAGAGAGATATCCCCTGTTATGGTAAGATATCCCCCGTATAAAAGAGTAAGAAAGTAACTAATTCCACTTACCATTTCAAATAAAGGAAATAAAAGTAAAAATGTTTTTATTAATTTTATGTTTATCTCTTTATTATTTTTATTAACCTCATAAAATTTTTTTATTTCATAAGGTTCTTGAACAAATGCCTTTATTATTTTAATAGCACTAAAAGTCTCCTGAGTAAAATCTGATAACTTTGCAAAAGCCTTTTGTTTATCTTCATATCTAATGTCAAGAAGTTTTCCTAAAAAGTAGCCACCGACGGCAATAACTGGAAAAGGTAAAATGGCTATTATTGTTAATTTTAAGTTAACAAAAAACATATTTAGAAGAACAAAAATAGTAAGAAATATAGTATCCCCAGCCATTAACACCCCAGGACCTAACATCATTCTAATGGCTCCAAGATCATTTGTAAAGTATGCCATTAAATCGCCAATTTTATTTTTATTGTAGAAATTCTGACTTAATAATTCTAAATGTTTAAACAAAGCATTTCTCATATTATATTCAATCTCTCTTGCTGGCTTCATAATAAAAATTCTCCATAAAATTCTAATTATAAAAATCACAAAAGAGATTCCTAAAATTTTTAAGACAAAAATCAATATATCAAAACTACTTATAGAAAATGTCTTTAAGGCGTCGACGGTTTGACCAATCAATTTAGGTATAAATAGCTGAATTAGATCTACTATTATAAGAAGAGTAATACCTATTAAATAGAATATAAATTTATCTTTAATCCAATAAAATATATTAGATTTTTTCATGACCATTCTTTTATAACAAAAAAAATTTAAAATAAGAAATATTTTTTTGAAGTTTATCTTTATTTCTTAAAAAAATTAGAATTTTTTATTTAAGAATAAAATTAAATAATTTTGTTTTTAGGCAATTTTTTTAATTTTTTTTCATAAATTTTGTGATTAATATATAGAAAATAATTTCTTATGAAGGATTTTTTATTAGAAGAAATAGAATATTAAAAAAAGTGCAGATTATTATGTTAACTGCACAATTAATAGGGACAGACCTGAACTTCAACCCCTATTCATCCGTGAAATGTTATTATTAACTTTAAAACAGGTAAAAAGAAATTTAGATTTTCACTTCTAAATTTCGTATTTGTTTATACTCACTGCCATTTTATTATAAGCCCAAAAAGAGAAAAGAATCTATCAAAAATAATGGAGTTACTACTCGGAACATTTTCTGTTAGATATAACAAAAGATTACAAATAAGAGGGAAGGTGTGATTTGATAGATTTAAGAGTGAAGTAATAGAAAAAAATTGAGAATTTTGTAAGAGGTTTTAAAAGAGTAAAAGACAATCTAAAGAAAAATAACATACATGAAGCGTTAGAAAATTATATTTTCTGTGGGCTTTTTAATTTTAAGAATAAAAATTTTGAATTTCTTAATAGATTACCGCTATTATTGAAATTTTTGATATGAATTAAAAATTACTATTTAAAAACTTTTTGCTATATATTTATCCTATTGGATATTTCCTACAAAATATGATACTATCTTTACCCTTTTTAAGTTCACCTTATTTGTTTTATCATAACATCTTCTTTTATTTTACCCCTCTCATTTCTTCATACATTAAACTAAGTGCCCGCTGCACCACAAATCTATGCGAATCTATCCGAATATTATGTAAAAGCAAAAGCTTTTGAGAATCAAAATTTTTTCTTTTTAAAAATTTTTTTATTATTGAAAATATCACTGATTTAAGTGATTTTTTTATAGCCATTACATAATAAGAATAATAATATTTTTTAAATAATTCTATGCAAATTTTATTGTATCTTTCTTCATAGTTATTTTGTAATAAATTATTTAAATCAATAATATTAAATTTTAGTTCATTTTCTTTAACTTTTCTTACCTGAAAATTTTCCTTTTTATGATATATAATATCAAAATTAATTGTCTTATTCTCAAAAAAATTTATTATCACGCTATAACTATCATCTTCTTTTTTTACAAAAACCGGGATATCAAAATAAAAATTTCCAAGACTATAAAAAATAAAAGAATTATTATATTTCTCATAGCCCTGTGGAACATGGGGATGGTGCCCAATAACCACATCAACTCCAAGATCACATAAACGTTTGTATTTCTCTCTCCATTCTTTCAAAGGAATAGGGATATCTTCTACTCCTGCATGTGCAATAAAAACTAAAAAATCCAATTTGGGTTTTAATTCTCTTATTTTCTCCTCTATAAGAGGATGGAAAATCCATGGATATCCACCTCTTTCTTTGTATTCATAAAGACAGCCAAACTCATTTTCACAGGCAGCAAGAAAGCCTATTTTTAGGCCATTTTTCTCAACAATTTTTACATTGTAAGCTTCATAAAAATTTTTACCCGCTCCAACATAAAGAATCTCATTTTTTTCTAATTCATTTATTGTTTCTTCCAACCCTCTTTGCCCATAATCATATATATGATTATTTGCAAGTGAAACAATATTAAAACCACTTTGTTTTAAATATTTAATTGATTCTCTTGATTGATATACATAAGGACCTGCTTTCGGAATAGGAACCATATCTTTATGGTATATAGGAGCCTCAAAATTTGCAATAGCAAAATCACAATTTTTTATAATATCTTTTAATTCTTTGTTTATAAAATTTTCATTATTTGTGTAGTTTACAATATCACCACAAGCAAAAAGTCTAATACTCATACTTTAATCCTTTTTCTATTGCTTTAATAGTATAATATTCATATAAGGCTGTTAAATATTCATTTTTAAATCCTAATCTCCGTAAAATACCGCCAACTTTAGGAATAAACAAAATTTCATTTTTAATCGTATTAAAAAATGACTTTTTTTTATTTAGAATGTTATTAATCTCATTTATTCTTTTTGTAGAAATATAATTTTTTAGTAACTTTATACTTAATGGTTCAAATATATAATTTCTAGCTGTTTCATAATCTAATCTATTACTTTTTGCACAATTTAAATTCATCTCTTCAATATTTATACCCTGATTCCTGAAAAAAATTCTTTGCCAGATTCTATTTTCTCTTTGTTCATCGGAAAGACTTAAAATAGTATGGACAATTTCAAAATTTAAAAAAGGTGTCCAGACTGGTATTCCAAAATATTCTGGAATTTGTGTCAAATATGAAATAAGTATTATTTTTGTTCTTATGACGAAGATAGATCTTAATCTATCATTTTGAAGATATTCTTTGAGTTCCGAAAAAAATTTTTTCTTTAATTCTTCCTTACTGTTAATAAGCAAATATTTTAAATCAAGATTCAGCCCATGCGTATATCCAAGATGTATTATTTCTTTGGGATTTCTTATAGGTTTAAATTTATTTCCAGTGGCCCATAAATCACCAACAATACCACTTAATAAAGTTGGATTTAAAAATTTATGCTTTTTTAATATTTTTGTATAAAATTCTATATGATACATACCATGAAGATGAGTTGATATTCCATAAATAGCAAACCATTGATCAATATATTTATGATACTCTTTAAGATCTATCTGTTCCCAGTAAATATTAAGTATTTCGGATAGTTTCTTCGCATAAACCACCTCACTACTTTGATATTGATTTTTACTTATTCCATATGTAAAACTTCTAATTCTATTTTTATCTTTAACTAAATAATTAAGAATTCTACTATCATACCCTCCTGAAGTAGGTATGATTATTTCACCAGATGTTTGAGATTCTATATTCCATATATAATTTTGCATTTTTTGAATAACTTCATCAGTTGTTTTTTTATCTTTGAAGATTTCTTCGTTTAAAACAAAATCTTCTTTATAATCTATTTCAATATTATTCTCCGTAATGATAAGTTTTGAAAAATATCTCATAAATTTAACTTCTTCAAAAATAGTTTGCTCAAACACACTATAGCCAAATTCACAAAAATTACTTAATCCTTCATTATGAATCTTTTTATTCTTTATACAAAAGTTGGCAATTGTAGAAACAATTAGTTCTTTTGAACTATAAAACACAGGAATAGATCCCAGCCAATCATTTTCTACAATAATTTTATCTTTTTCAATATAAATAATAACATTTCTATCAAGTAAATTGTCGCTTAAAGGAAAAGAAAGAGAATATTTTTCATTTATTTTACAATTATCAATATCCCCAATTCCCCATAAATAAATAAAATAATCACTATGTTTAAAATGAATTAATTTTAACCCTGCATTGAAAATGTCAATATTTATTTCTTTTTTTTCTTTTGTGATTAAAAAACCTATTAGTTTTTTCATTTGCATTCCTTCGAATATAATTTATTAGCCATTCACATTGCCTTAAAGATCCTTTTTTTTATACCACGGGAAATATAATCCCAATCTCCCTGGATAAAATAGTATAATGTGCGTCTGATAAGACTTATCTTTTTAAATATTTTACCATACCATGAATCCCTTTTTATATTTTTGTTTTCTAATAAATCTTTTGCTTCCTTATTTCCAATATTTATAATAGTAGCAGTTTTTGCTTCTTTATGATATCTGAATGAACCTAAATATTCTCTAATAAAACAAAATCTTTTTCTGGTTTCTCCTAATTTTAGCCATAAGTCGAAATCCATAATAAATCTCAAATTTTCATTAACTCCATTTGTATAAATAAGTGCCTCTCTTTTAATAAATACACTCTGATTTGATGCCATTATCCTATCATAACAATGAGAAAAAAGACTGAAGGGCACAAATCTCATTTCATCTATTATTTCCTCGTTTTCATTTATAAAATACACATTTCCAAAATAGACATCATATTTACTATTTCTTTTATAAACTTCGACAACCTTTTTAAATGCATTAGGTAAGTATATATCATCAGAATTCTGCCAGCCAACAAGAATGCCAGTAGCCTTACTAAATCCTTTGTTTAAAGCATGACTTTGTCCTCTATCCTTTTCGCTTACCCAATAACTTATATATTTTTCATATTTCTTTATTATATCAACACTTCCATCAGTTGAACCACCATCAATAATTATATATTCAAGGTTTGGATAGTTTTGATTTAAGACACTAAGAATAGTTCTCTCAAGAAATTGAGCCTGATTGTATGATGGGGTAACAATGGAGATCTTTGGATAATCTGGATCTTTATTTAAAATAGTTCTATCATTAAATAAAGGTTTTGTAACAAAATCTTTTATTTCCTCTGAAGTAAATCTTTGCATTTTTCCCATTTACGCACCTCTTATCTTTTTTGCAACCACAACATTATCAAGATATATATCCTGATTTCTTGGTAATATAAATGACAATATACTCCCGATTATATTTACCGGAGTAATTAAAAAGAATCTTATAATTATATCTAAAATTCTAATTCTTGTTGAGGTAATCCTATAGATATAGTCATTTATCAATTGAAAAATCGCCTTTAATCCACAGGCACTTTTTTTTAATTCAATAATAGAGAATCCATTCTTTTCCAGTAAATATTTTATCCCAAATGAAGTGTATCTACCATAATCAAATGGCTGTTCATGTTCTTGGCCAGTGAGAGGCAATGATAATAAAATATTTCCGTTAGGTTTTAAAATCCTATTCATCTCTTTTAGAAAAATTTCTGGCTCAAAAATATGCTCTAATACCTGAGTGGAGATTATACTATCAAAAGTCTCATTTTCAAAAGGAAAATCCTTTCCATCATAAAAAAAGTCAGCTTTTTTAAGTCTTCTGTTTTCTTCTGTGTCCCATTCGAGTCCAATATATTCTTCATAATTAAAGAGATGTTGATAGGGTTTTATTCCACAGCCAATATCAAGAATTTTACCATTTATATGTTTACTTAATTTTGAAATATTTTTATATAATTCTTTTCTTGAAAAATAAAATGGGTTGATAAAAATACCAATTATTCCTGGATTAAACTGCTTTTTATAATAATAATTTTTTAATTTTTTAAGCATTTTTGTTTTCTCCTATCAATTTATTTTAACAATTTTTTTAGATCATAAATATTATATATTCCTAAAAACATTCTTATTAAATTTATAATGTATTCTTTTGTTGTTAGTTTCTTTATAGTTCCATTATAATCATATTCTTCTATCTCATTTAATCTATTATTAATCTCTAATAGTTGTTTTAAATATGGCTTATAAAGAAAATCAATATTTTTTTTAGAAAGATAAAACCTTCCTAAGTCTACTTTATTATTTTTTAAAAATTTAACGCTATGAAAATGATAAAATACTAATTCAAAATCATTTTTAGTTATATCATATTGCTGAATGTTCCATGGAGCAACGCCCCCGCCTATGTTTTTTAAAACATGAACACCTTTAAATCTTTCTGGCCAATCATCAAGATATTTCTGATCACCAAATTTTCCATTTTCTATTCTAACATAGCACCAATTTAAGCAAGCATCTCGCCACCAATTTAATGCCTTTAAGCCTTCTTCATTATTTTTAAATGTCATAAATTGAACACAATATATGCCACTTTTTTTTGTTCTATCATAGATAGGAGTATATCTGTGCTCTGTAAGAAGTATTGATTTATCCCCCATCTCTTCTATAAGAATGGAAGGATCTTTAAAGAAATAGAGGTCAGCATCTATATATGTGCAATGAGAGATATTATATTTTTCAATACAATATTTTATGATAGAAGGTGTTGCTGTCCAGCAATATTCCTGTTTTGTTCTTGTATTCTTTATTTTTAACAAATCTTCATCTTCAAACTCTTTAAGAGATACCACTTTTACATGCTCAAGTTTTAATTTTGTTAAAATTTTATAGCATCTATCATCAAACGCAAATATATAAAGATAAAAGTTTTTACTAGATTTTTTAAGAGAGTCATACATTGCAAGTCCCCGGCTAAGATAGTTGCTATCAAAAAGTGTGCAATAATAATACATTTTTATCCTTTTTTCTCCATAATCATTCCTTTAAATGAAAAATTACCATATTTTGGTAGAGAATCCTCAAAAGTTTCTATTATTTCATAACCTTTTTTCTCAAAATAATAAATAAATTTTTTCTCATTAAAAATCCAGCAAGGATACGATGCTTTATAAATATTTGGTGGGACAATCTGTAATTTTATTTTGTCCTCTTCTTCTTTATCTAAAAATGGAGTTCTATCAATTATTATAATCTTAAAATTATTTACTAATAGTTTGTCAAGTAATTCATATGGATTTTCAATATATTGAATAGTATTTGAAATAATCAAAACATTTGGTTTTATATCTTTTATACAACTATCTACATCATAATAAAATCTTAATACATTATCCTGAAATTCTTTAATGCCAATATCAACAAAGAATTTCTGTTCCACTATCCCCCATTTTAAATCTAAGCCATTTAAAAATTTTCTATTCTGATAATAGATAGTTCCAAGACTTCCGCCAAAATCAAGAATACTTAAATTATTATATTTTGCCTTAGCATATAGTATTCCACACAATAATTGCCATGAATATTCTATTTTATCAAATATACAGCCATCCCTTTCATAAATTGCTTCACAATTTTTTACTTTTAAACTTGCCTCTTTTACCTTTTCAAATATGATATTATTATTATAACCAGTTGATTTTCTGCTTGCTTCTCCCCATGTCTTATAATTACCATGCCATCCGTATCTATTTATCCTTCTTAAAAAATCAAGAAAAATAGGAGGTAGTATTAATTTTAATATTTTTTTTATTTTTTCCATCCCACAACCCTTTTTAAAGACTCAGAGATAATATTAGAAATTACTTCTATTCTGTATCTTATTGTAAAATTAGATAAAAATTTTTCTATTTTTCTTCTTGCTTCAATATTCTCTTTTATTTCTATTTTTTCTATATCAGTAAAATCTTTTTTTATTTCTGTATCTAAAAATTTTGTTCTAAATCTTGCATTGCTGGAATTATAATCATATCCAATATGTTGAACATAAGATTTTCCCGGATATAGGGTAAGCATCTCTTTTAAAAAAGCACTCGCATACCATCTAATTGCCCATGAATCATTTTTGCCTTTTATATGCTTTTCTAACATTTTAGTATATGGATATCCACCATTAAAATCAAATTCTCTTGTAAGTTTCTTTTTTTTTAATTCGGTAAGTAATTTTTCCCCATCTTTTTCAAAAAGATCCCAACCTCTCTTCCATGTTGCCCATCCCCAACAATCAGCCCCTCTTAAAAAGAATGTCTCTGGTAATCCTTTAATATTATATACATACCCGTGAATAGATATTACTCTATTCTCTTTTTCATATATATTAAGAGCACTATTCATAAATCTTAAAAAATATGGAGAAATTACAAGATCATCTTCAAGGACTATTATTCTTCCATAATTGTTTACGACTTCTGTAACTCCCTCTATAATATTATTTGCCAAGCCAAAGTTCTTTTCTCTTTCTATTATCTGTAATCTTTTGAAACCATCTATTTTTTTAATATATTCTCTTACTTCTTTTACTTTATCAGAGTCAAATTCACCCTTTGGACCGTCTGAAAATATTATCAATTCGCTTTCGGTTGCCAAATCGTTATTCTTTAAGGCTGCCACAGTTTTAATAAGATGATCTACTCTCTTGTAAACAAAAAGAGTAATTGGGGCTAAATTCATATTTTACCTTGAAATTTAAATAAAAGATTTCTTCTTTACTATATCAAAACTATATCAAAAAAAAATCAATTTTTCAATTAATTTTTTAATATCTCTTTATAGAGTTCAATATATCTTTTTACAACAATTTTTTTATCAAAATTATTTAATACTTTTTCCCGTGCATTTTTACACAATTCATTATAATCTGGATTATTCAAAACCCACTTTATCCCATTTGCAAGATCATCTGTATCAAATGGCTTTGCAAGATAGCCGTTTATCTGATGATCAATCATATCTGGATTACCACCAATATTAAATGCAACAACCGGTTTCCCACAGGAGATACTCTCCATAATAACATTTGAAAGGTTTTCTTGATGACTTGCATTTATCACAATATCTACTGCATTATATAAAGCAACAAGACTTGGATCATCATTGAGTCTTCCAAGGTAATAACTCTTAAATCCAAAGTCTATCTCTTTTTCTGGTGGGCTACTTCCAAATATAACAAGTTCTATGTCATTTATATTTTTAATCTTATGTAAAGCCTCCTTTAATTCTTTTAATCCTTTTCTTTTGTCTGTATTACTCATAGCACCAAATAATATTAATTTTTTATTAATAGGTAGTCCAAACAATTCTCTTGCTTTTATTTTATCAAAAGGTTTAAATACATTAGTATCAATTGGATTCGGAATATTCCATATTTTTCTATTTTTTAATAATAAACTATCTTTAGCACATTCTGTATGCCATTTACCAGGACCTACAATTAACATATTTTTTATTTTAGAAAACGCTTTGTTTTTTCTATTCCATGTTTTTCTACTCAAATCATTCTCTTTATTACTATTAAGAACAGGACATCTCCCACAATTCTTTTTAAACCTATCACAATATTCATCATAATGGCATCCCCCAGTAAATAGCCACATATCATGCATTGTCCAGATGATTGGAGGTTTTATTTTAGGAATATTTTCTATTTTAAGAAAACCATCATTAACCCAGTGTAAATGAACTATATCTGGATTAATCTCATTAATCCTCTCTACAACAGGGCTAAAAGGTGATATATTTAAACTAAATGTCACATTAATATTATATTTTTTCAAAGGAATTTTCTCAATAATTGATCTAACCTTGCCCATGGATCTTTCCATGTCTGTTCGAGGGCCTAAAACTGTCCAATCATCTCCGGTCTTTAATTGCACAAGCATTTTACTATCAATGCCTTCTTCTAGTAATGCTTTGTGCAATCTATAACAGGCTCTTGCAGCACCTCCATAATTATCTAATGTATTTACCAATAGAATTTTCAT
>DAONLM010000038.1:0-17506 GCA_035406685.1 Spirochaetota bacterium | reverse complement strand
AAATAAATAAAATTATTATAACTTTTTCTCAAATAAAATTACCATGAGGATAAATCCGCTTTTTTATCTGCCTAAAAATAAAATCGCATCCTTTTATTTTTTATATTTTTTGAATAAATTGACAATTTTTATTTTTTAAAGTATAAAACAAGAAGAGATCCCCCATTAATTAATAAAAATTTTAGAGATATAAAAATTGATTGTAAATTTATTATAAAAAGGAGAAAAAAATGAAATTAGTATTTTTTGGTGCCCCAGGAGCAGGTAAAGGAACAATTGCTAAAAAATTTAATGAAAATTATGGTATTCCTCAAATTAGCACAGGTGATCTTTTTAGAGAGGCGATAAAGAATCAGACAGAGTTAGGTAAGAAAGTTTCTAATATTCTTGCGACTGGTGGACTTGTCCCGGATGATATTACGATACAAATGGTAAAAGAGAGAGTTAGTAAGCCAGATTGTAAAAATGGTTACATATTGGATGGATTTCCTCGAACAATTGCCCAGGCAGAATATTTTGAAAAAGAGAATCCAATTGATATGGCTATATTTTTTGATATTTCAGATGAAGAAGTAAAAAAAAGACTCGGAGGCAGAAGAGTCTGTGAAAAGTGTGGGGCAATATATAATATATTTTTCAATAAACCTCAGAAAGATGGTACTTGCGATAAGGATGGGGCTAACTTGATAATAAGAGATGATGACAAAGAAGAGGCTATTATTAAAAGACTTAATGTTTATCATACACAAACAGAACCTTTATTAGATTTTTATAAAAATCTCAATAAACTTATTAAGGTTGATGCCACATTATCACCAGAAGAGGTTTTTGATAAAATAAAAAAAAGCATTAATCTTTAATAGGGGATTTTAAAGTAATTAGTTCTTTCTCTAAATTTTTGATAATCTCTGAAAAGTCATAGTTATATTTATTATTCTTTTTCATCTCAATAAGAGACTCTATTATTTTTATTTTACTTAATTTATTTATATCTTTTGGTGTTAGATCTTTTATATCTTCATATCTTATTGGGTCTAATATCTTTATGTATATATTTCTTTCTCTTATCAAAAAAGAGTGTGGTGGTAAGAAATGCCAGCTATCAAATACAATTGGGACAATATCAGCCTTAGCGTCAAGTGCCAGATTAAATGCTCCATTTTGAAATTTCTGAATATTTCCATCCCTTGTTCTTGTTCCTTCTGGGAAAATAACAACTGGATAACTATTTTCAATATATTCCTTTGCAAGATAATATGTATCAAGTGCATTTCCCTGTTCTCCTCTTTTAACAGATATATTCCCAAGGAAGTTAAATCCAATTCCTAATATAGGAAGTTTACCATATATTGCATTTCCCATTACTTTTATATTTTCAGGTATAAGATATACCAGAAGCCCATCTATTAAAGAAGAATGATTGATAATATATATCTTTCTCTTTGAGTCTATTTTTTTTTTTTTGAAATATTTATTTACTGGTGAACAATATAGAAAAAACATCAGTCTTACAAGAAATCTTGTGCATATAAGAAATATATCTTTTTTAAAAATATGAATAATCAGCACCGGAATAAAAATAATAAGTGAGATTAAAATTATTACTAAAAGAGATAGATAACCATGTAACGTATAAAATATATATCTAATTTTAAAATCTTTCATTAACTATATCTCTAAATATCAAAAAATGATTTTTCAGAAATAGTATTTAAATTTTGAAAAAATTTAGCCTTTTCTTCATCTGTATTTATATTAAAAGTCTCTGCTAAAATTATCAGTCTTCTATATTGCATCATATATTTTGTTTTATCTTCTTCTGAAATATCCATACCCATCTTTCTTAAAATTTCATTTGTCTCATTTTTTAGTAGTCTGTATATGATATTTTCGGATTTTGATTTTTCCAGTACAAGTCCTACTTTATTACAAAATTGTATTAAAATAACAGCATCAGAATAGACATTAGAAAAAGCATCCTGATTATTTGATAATTTATTAAATAAAATTTCTGAAAGTTTATTTTTTAAAATTGTTAAGTCTACTTTTATAGAATAGTAGTTAATGTAATCAAATATCTTTATTAATTCAAAATATTGAGATTTTGTAGGGAAATCTGTTAGATTCTTTGAAAACTCATAAAAATATACCTCAAAACTCAATTTAACAATTGAATAAATAATCGAAGGTAGTTGAAGTCCAGTATTTTTATAATCGTTTAAAATATTTAAGATATCATTAACTGAGACTATATTGATCTTAAACATCTTTTCTAATTTATCATGATCAAGCATTTCTAATAGATATTGCTTCACATCTTTTGTAAGATCTTTTAAAGAAAGAACAACAACTTCATTCTCACCATTATAGTTATTATTAAGAATATTATCTTTTTGAAGAATAAGTTTCTCCCTATTAACAAATTTTGTGATATAGATTCTATAATCATTATTTTCAAGTAAGTTATAAATAAAAAAGAAACTTTCCCATTGATTTATTTTTTTATCAAATACATCAATCTTACCATCAAAAAATCTTGAATTTTCATCTATTTTATGGATAGAAAGATTTTTATAGGAAAAATTCTGAAAGACTTTAAAATTCTCCAGTTTAAAATTTCTATTTAACCTATAAAGTCCAATTATATTATTGATGAGTTTATAAAAATCCATTTTTTCTGGATATATAAAATTTTCAAGAATAAATTTACCATTTCTATACTTTGAAATATTAGAATTAGCCTCTGCCAGTTTTTTCTCAAATGCATCAAGAACCTCTATTGAAAAGTCTTCGAGTAAAGTAATTGATTTATAAGCATATCTTAAATTCTGAATTGTCTCAATTCCAGAAATATCCGAAAAAAACCACCCACATGAAGTATATGCAAATAGCATAAATTTTTCTGCTTCAAGTAATCTTAAAATATTTGTAAGTTCATTATCATTTATCTCTTTTTTACTATTCCTAAAAATAGAAAGATTTGAAATATCATAATTATTTAAAATATGCTCAATATATCTATTTCTTATTTCAAAAGGTTCATCAAAAAATTGTTTTAGATAAGTAACAAATTTTTTATCTATGTATTCCTTAACAATATCGAGTGCCTCTCTTAATGGTTTTCTCCATTTTTGATTCCAGCCGGATTCTCCGCCAGTATGACATCCACAATCCTTATACCATCTACCAACCCCATGAAAGCAACTCCAGGAAGAGCCTATTCCATCCTCACCGAGTGATATTTCTGTCTCGTATTCTGGCTTAAACTCTTCTAAATATTCTCCAAAATTCATTAATTTAATCTCTTTGCCATTATAATTATTTATCAAACTTGCCAGACACATATCACCAAACGGTTCATGATGACCATACACTTCACCATCAGTAGCAATTGTTACAAGAGAATGTTCTGCTCTTGTAGAGGATGAAATTATTCTTTGAGCAAAATTATCAGAGTTTCTTAATAAATGGCCAAATGATATAGCATTTGATATCTCTTTGTTATAATAAAATACAGCAATTTCTCCATGACTTCTTATTATTTTATACACTCTTGTTGTATCAATTGGTTTATCTTTTGTTAGCTTCCATTCTTTTTTATTAATATGCCTGTAAGATTCAGCCTGATCTGGTGAAAGAATAATGAACTTTATCCCATTTTCTATGAGTAAATCGATTGTCTTATAATCAACAGCTGTTTCAGGAAGCCAGATTCCCTCACTCTTTCTTTTAAATCTATATTCAAAATCCTTTAATCCCCATATTATCTCTGTTTTTTTATCTTCAAATGATTGTAATGGCATAATAACATGATTATAAATCTGAGCAATTGCATTTCCATGGCCTTTATGCTCATTTATAGAAAGTCTATCAGCCTCAAGTATTGCATTGTAAGTCTCTGGTTCTTCTTTTTCAAGCCATTGCAATAGAGTTGGTCCAAAATTAAAACTTATGTATCTATAATTATTTATTATTAATCTTATCTTACCATTAAAATCAAGTACTCTTGATGAAGCATTTGGTCCATAACACTCTTTTGTTATCTTTTCATTCCAGTTTTTATAAGGGTAGAGTGAAGGCTGCTCTTCAAGTAGATCAGTCCATGGATCTTCTCTTGGTGGCTGGTAAAAATGTGCATGAATTATCGTTTTAACTAACATTTATAATGACTCCAAATTAGAGAGTTAAAAACTCTTATTTTATAAGAACTCTTAATTTATTTGTATTTTCATTAAAATCAAATAATAAAAGATAATCTTTATTTTCAATAATCTTTGGTATTACAATATTTATTCCTTTCTTTTTATTTATAAATCTAAAATTGTATTTTCCACTTTTTAAAAATATCTCTCTTTCCCTCTTAATTACTCCTAATTTTTCCTTTTTTAAACCTTTTTTGTCAATAGAATATTCGTTCATCTCATTTATTAATATTTCAATATCAAATGGTGGCTTTGTTATTTTTATGACTGCTCTTTTTTCTATCAGAGTAAAAGTAAGATCCAATCTATCCTGCCATTTTGAGATATAGATATTATTTAAATAAGATTTCTCATAGCCATATTTATAAACATAAAAATCATACGAGGAGTTATTTAATAACGTTTCCCCTTTATATTCAATCCATTCTTGTTGTGAAATTGGTTTATAAAACATTGTATAATTCTGTAATATAGAGCCATTTATATCATTTACTGTTATAAATAAAGGGATTTCTTTTTCTTCTGGCGGAATAATATTAAAAGATATCTTATTTTTAGGATTTAATTTATATGATTTTATTGCAATAGATTGAGGTATTACTTTTTCATTTATTTTTAGATAACATTTATAACTATTTACTGGTAATAATATATTTTTTATTATATAAGAATTGTTTTCAGTAGATATTTTATATTTTTTATGATAATTTGAAGATTCTAAAAATATCTGAAAAAAATCTATTTTATCGATAGATTTTATTTCAATATCGAGAAATCCGTAGTTATTTGGGAAAAATATCTTTGGGATATAGTAAGGAAATATAAAATTTAGTAAATAAAGTATCAAAATAAGTAAGAGTGGGGGAGTGAATATTCTCCTTATAATAGATAGAGTAATTATTAAATATGAATACTTAAAATCTTCTATGTCAAAATCTTTTTCACCATTTACAAAACTTGCAAATTTCTCCTTTAATTCATTAAAATTTTTAAATTTTAATTTTAAAAATAGAGTTATTTCTTTAATAAAATCAGATATACTCTTATATCTTTTTGATTTTCTTGGGTTCATTAATTTTTTTACTATTTTTACAAGCCAGAATGGAACATTATTGTTATAACTTCTTATTGATCTACATCTACCTTTTCGTATATTAACTACATTATCCATGTTAAATTCATTTGAGAATGGTCTAACGCCAGTCAACATTTCATACATTATTATTCCGAGACTATACTGATCAGTTCTTGCATCAACATCTTTTGGAGAGTGAATCTGCTCTGGTGACATATAAGCTGGAGTTCCCAATAAAGTGCCACTCTTTGTTATATCCTTAATATCCTCTCTATTTGTTTTAAATGCAATTCCAAAATCAGTTAATTTTATTTCCCCCTTTGTTGAAATTAGAACATTACCGGGTTTTATATCTCTATGAATAATACCTTTATTATGAGCACATTCTAAACCTTTTGCCACTTCAAGTCCAATATAACAGGCAGCATATACTGGAACCTGACCATATTTCTTTATTATTTCAGAAAGATTGTATCCAGATACATATTCCATTGCAATATAGGAGGAGTTTTCATGTTGAAAATAGTCAAAGATATGAACTACATTTGGATGAGAGATCTCCATCATTATCTGTGCCTCTCTTTTGAATCTATCAAAAAATGTAGCTGACGATTTTGGCATCAATTTTTTAAGAATAACCTCTTTATTAAGACCTTTATGAAGTGCCTTGTATACTTCTCCCATTCCACCTTTAGCAAGTTTACCTAATATTACATATCCTTTTATCTCAGTATTCTTATCCTCTTTATTCATAAAAATCCCTTTTTAAAACAGATTTCACTCGCTATATATTTATACTTTAAATTTTAAAGTTTGTCAAAAATTATGCCAGAAATTTTGATAAATTTAAAACTACAAAATAAATTTTTTATTTAAGATAATTAAGATCATATTAAAACTTATGCTTAAAAAGTTAGTTAAAGTAACATTTTTCGCTATGATAACTTTTTTAAAAAAGTAATTTGAGATATGAATAAAAATTATATTAGAATATCATTACCAGTAAAATTATAAGATATTTTATCTTTAAGTTCTCTTTTTAATATAGCATAACTTTCAACGCCAGTACAATGAGATGCTAATATTTTTGTCACTTTATTTTTAGTAAAATAATCTGCTATTTTTAAAATATTTTCATAGTTCTCTTCTGATATATGAAAACCTCCAATCACAGAATTTATCTCTTTTATTCCCATTTCTTTAACATTTTCGATAATGTTGGTAATTCCTCTATGAGAGCAACCACTTATTATGTTTGCTTTATTATTGATTTTTATAAGTAAAAATATTTCATCATTAAAATTATCCGGGCTAAAATTATCATTTTCTTTAATATAAAAATCTTTAAAGTGAGTGTCATTCTTATTATAGATCTTTATATCAGTTATGACAATTGCCTCATCATCAATTAGATAGTTTTTATCTAAAAAGATAAATCTTTCTTTAAAAAGTTCTGGATTAAAAGGAAAACCTATAAATTTATTATTTTTATATTTTTCTTTTAATGCCTCTTTTTTTAGTAAAATTTTTGCCTTTTTATTTATAGAAATAAAATCTTTTAAACCACCAGTATGATCAAAATGGCCATGACTTAATATAACAAGATCTATTTCGGAAATGTTAATACCTAAAATATTTGCATTTTCTATAAATTTCTTACTCTGACCACAGTCAAATAAAATTTTAATATTATCTTTTTGTAGATATAAAGAAAAGCCATGTTCTCCACTTAATCCAGTTTTATAAGTAAGATTATCAAGAAGTGTTATTATCTTCATTTTTTTTTTATAACATATAATAGGCATTCTTGTCAAATAAAAGTTAATTGTTTTATATGCTCAAATTTATTCTTCATGCAAAAATTTTGAGACTTTTCTAAAATCGCTGAAAAAATAAATTTATTCTGGTATTCTCTGAAATTATTTCAAAGCATCCCTGTTGAAAAGAATAATAAGTAATATTATTTTAATTATTTTCACCGATTGTGAATTTTTCTCAAAATTTTTTATTTTTTTTTTCAAATTTTGTAAAGGATTTTCTCAAAAATTTTGTGATTAATAATTAGAAAACAATTTTTATTTCAAGGAGTTAAAAACTATGATAAAATATGATTTTGTTCTTAACAAAGTTTTATTAGATAAAATTAAAAATTTAGCAAAAAAAAGATCTATCTCACTTTCTTGCTTAATGAGAGAGATCTTTGAAAAGGTTATCCCTATTCTTGAAAAAAAGCATCTCAAAGAAAAAAGAAGGGAAAAAGACTACCCAATAGTCTGTGCGACAAATAGAGTAAGAGTATATATTTCTAAAAAGTTGTATAATCAGCTAAAGGTAGTTCATAGCCATCTAAATACCTTCAGTATGGCAGTATTGGTAAGAGAGATACTGGAGGAATACTTTCTTGGAATTGAGATTTTTGGAGAAGAAGAATTTGAAGATAAAATTGAGAGGCTAAAAAAGAAATTGGAGGAGTTAAGAGGAAGAAGGGCTTTGGTAGTGAAAAAAGAGAAGGGTAAGGTGATGCCGCCTGATATCCCCCAT
The DNA here is from genome assembly GCA_035406685.1 of Spirochaetota bacterium. GTDB lineage: Bacteria > Spirochaetota > GWE2-31-10 > GWE2-31-10 > MWDO01 > DAONLM01. The sequence goes on along the minus strand of DAONLM010000038.1, from coordinate 9,688 downwards.
GCCACACATCCCGATCAATATTTCTTACTTACTTTTGACTCAAAATTTCGGCTATTAGAGATAAAGTTTCTTTAAAAGTTAATACTTTTTCTGAATTTTTAGCCTTCTTTTATTATTACTCAAAACTTACCTTAATTTAAATTTATATTTTTTATTGCTTAAAAATAAAATTATCCTTCATCTATACTCCCCATATTCTCATCTTGACAAAAATATAAAAAAATGAGATTTTTTTTACATGCAGATATTTGAGAATAACATAAATGTTAATGAAAACCTGAAAAATGCCTATCTAAATCTTAAAGATCCTTTTTATGAAGTAGAATTTACTAAAAATAATCTACCTGTATTAAAACTTAATAATGTCTATATTCATTCAAAATATGACCCAATAAAAGAGGCTGAAAGAAGTGCTGATTTAATTCTAAGCAAAAATGAGGATTTTGATGTAATAATAATCTATGGATGTGGACTCGGATATATCCTAAAAATTCTTTTTGAAAGATTAATTCTAAATAATCCAAAAAAGACAAAACCATATATTGTCTATATTGAAAAAGATATAAAAATTTTTTTTACTGCTTTAAAATATTTTGATATGAGAGAGATTCTGTTAAATGAGAATGTAAGAATATTTATAGATACAGAAAAAGAGATAATTGGAAGTTTTATTCAATCAATCCCAACAAAAATAGTAAAATATTATTATCATAGGCCAACATATTTTCTTAATATGAATTATTATAAAGAACTTCAAAATCATATCAATTATGTTCTTGATAGAAAAGATATGAATAGTGCCACATTTAAAAGATTTCAAAAATTATGGACAAAAAATTCCATAAATAACCTACCATTTACTATAATGGCAAATCCTTTAAAACTATTAAACAATACGGGGCTGGAAAGTAGTGTGGCAGTAGTCGCAGGGGGACCTACTCTTGAAAAATCCATTGATTATTTAAAAAATAATCAGGATGGCTTAATAATAATTGCAGTTGATACAGCATATAAATATCTTATTAAAAATGGAATAAATGTTGATATAATTACAACTATTGATCCCCAATATCTTAATTACAAGTATCTTGAAAATGCAAGAATTACAAATGAAATAATTGTTACAGATAGTTCTACTTATTATAAAATATTTCATCTTACTGAACCAAACAAATATTTTATTGGTAACTCTATATTTCTAGTGACAAACTATTTTATAAATGAAGATAGAGGTAGTCTTGGGGCTGGTGGCTCTGTTGCCACAACAGCCTTTGATGTAGCAAGGATAATTGGTGCAAAGAATATCATTCTTATTGGACTTGATCTATCTTATCCAGAAAGAAAGACTCATTTTAGAGGGGCATTCTTTGAGAGTAATTTTATAACTACATCAAATTATTTTAAACCAGTGGAAGATGCTGTATATAAATATTTAACCCATGCATCACCTTTAATAATTAGAGAAGGGACAAAGGGATCTGTATTTACCGATTCAAAGATGCTTATCTTTAAAAAATGGTTTGATAGAGAAATAGGCATCACAAATGCTTCTGTTTATCAGACTGATTTAGGTGGCATAAAAATAGATGGGACAATTGTCAAAGATCTTAATAGTTTACCAACAGGCAATAAAAATGCAAAGTTAAATTTTATAAATAATATAAAAAATATTATAAATAAAGAAAAAAAATATGATTTTAATTTATTAATAGACAAAATAGATTATTTTATAGATATTTCAGAAAGAATAAGAAAATCTTATGAAAAAATTACAAAATTAATCGATGAAGATGGTAATGTTAAAGCAACAGATATCCCCCTTATTGAAAAAGAAGAAAAAGAAATCTATAATGATCAGGATAAATATATGGTATCAAGAATACTGGCTTCTTCGGCACAGGATGTTTTAATAATGATAAATGAAAATTATTCATTGGATAAAGATGAAAAGAAATCTGCCTGGTTAAAAACAAAGATGCTTTATTCTTCTATTATTGATTTTCAAAAATTTTATTACAAAAATTTTAAAAAACTATTAAGAATAATAAAAAATAATCCGAATATCTTTTTAAGAATGAGATAAAAAATTACCCTCCCAAAAAATTATCCATTCTGCGTTAAATGGAGAGATAAGCCAGCTCTCCATTTTTTTATTTATTTGACAAAAAATGAAAAATTTAATATATTTCTTTTCAAAAAATTAAGGAGATAGAGATTGGATTTTAGAGAATTAAGATATAAATACATAGACTTTTTTAAAAGCAAAGGACATAAACATATTTCAAGTGCCTCCCTTATTCCAGAAAATGATCCAACAGTTCTTTTTACAACTGCTGGGATGCATCCTCTTGTCCCTTATCTTCTTGGAGAACCTCATCCAGAAGGTAAAAGACTTGTCAACTGGCAGAAATGTATTAGAACAGGTGATATAGATGATGTAGGGGATGATTCTCATCTTACTTTTTTTGAAATGCTTGGCAACTGGTCACTTGGAGATTATTTTAAAAAAGAGGCAATAAACTATTCATTTGAATTTTTGATAAAGGTACTCGGGTTTAAAATAGAGCAATTGCATGTTACTGTTTTTGAAGGGGATGAAGATGCTCCAAGAGATGAAGAGTCAGCATCATATTGGAAAGAACTCGGAATTCCAGAGGAAAGAATACATTTTAAGCCTAAAAAAGATAACTGGTGGGGACCTGCTGGAAAAACAGGGCCATGTGGACCTGATACAGAGATGTTTATTGATACTGGTAAAGAAAAATGTTCTCCTTCTTGCGGGCCAGGATGTGGATGTGGTAAGTTTTTTGAGATATGGAATGATGTATTCATGCAATACAACAAGACAGAAGATGGTAAGTTCTTGCCATTAAAACAGAAAAATGTCGATACTGGAATGGGTATAGAAAGAACTGTTGCAATGCTTACAGGAAAAAAGAGTGTTTATGACACAGAGAGTTTTATCCCTATTATAAAAGAGATAGAAAAATTATCAAATAAAAAATATGAGAGTGACCAAGAAACAACTAAAGCAATGAGAATTATAGCAGATCATATCAGGGCAGCAACTTTTATTATAGGAGATGAGAGGGGGATATCCCCTTCTAATGTAGGGGCTGGATATGTATTAAGAAGATTGATAAGAAGAAGTGTAAGATATGGGAAAAAATTAGGAATCCAATCTCCATTTATGGCAAAGATAGCAAAAATTGTGGTTGATTTAATGAGTGAGTTTTATAAAGAATTAAAGATAAATGAGGCAAGAATTTATGAAGAACTTACAAAAGAAGAAAACAAATTTGAAGAGACTTTAGATAAAGGTATGAATGAATTGGCAAAGATTATTCCAAAACTGAAAGAAAATAATGTAAGATCAATCTCTGGAAAACTTGCATTTAGATTGTATGATACCTATGGCTTCCCTCTTGAATTTACGAAAGAGATAGCAAAAGAGCATAATCTTGAAGTAGATGAAGAGGGATTTAATGAGGCATTCAATAAGCATAAAGAATTGTCCCAGACTGTTCAGAAACAGACTTTTAAAGGTGGGCTTGCTGATCATTCAGAAAAGACTACAAGACTTCATACTGCAACCCATTTATTGCATAGAGCACTAAAAAATATATTGGGTGAACATGTTAATCAAAAGGGTTCAAATATTACGCCAGAGAGATTAAGATTTGACTTTACACATCCTTCAAAAATAGATGATGCAACTTTAAAAAAGATTGAGGATATGGTAAATGAGCAGATACAAAAAGGGCTTGAAGTAACAATGGAAATAATGAGTCTTGAAGAGGCAAAAAAAATAGGTGCAACAGCACTTTTTACTGATAAATATGATCAACAGGTTAAAGTGTATAAAATAGGGGATTTTTCAATAGAGGTATGCGGTGGTCCTCATGTAAAAAATACAAAAGAACTTGGACATTTTAAAATAATAAAAGAAGAGTCTTCTTCTGCTGGTGTTAGAAGAATAAAGGCAATACTCGAAGATCAGTAGTATAACTCTATCCTTGGTGGATATTTGAGTTTATTTTTTGCATTATTTTTAACTGGCAAAAATCTAAAATCAGAAATATTTTCAAGATAAAACCATTCTGAACTGGCAATTTCTATTGTACCGGTGGGAGAAAGTTCTTTTGACTCATTTGTTGTGCAATATCGAAGATCACTCATTGGGAGAGGATCTATTAATAGCCCATGATTTGAGATGGGATTTTTTACCCATTCTCTAACAATAGATGTAATATCAAGAGAGATCTCCTTTTTAGAATGAGAAAAAGGGATTTCATAATAATCTTTTTCAAGAGTCTGTTCAACATTAAATATTATAAGCTTACATTTTTTTTCGTCCTGTTCTATCATATCTGTTAATTTTATTTCTCCCTCTTTTTGAATATAGATATCTGAATAAGTAATTCTCTCTTCATCCCATTCTTTTTTTACTGGCCTTATAAAAATAATAACATTTCTTCTTGTAAAAGAGGAATAATTTATAAAAAATTTGAGTCTTGCCTTTCTAAAATTTGGATCTATATTGTTTAAATTAAATCCTCCGATAACAAAACTATCTTTTATTGAATCTGGATTGCCACTACCAAGATATAATGCCGGATATGTTATTCTTCCATTTTTGTTATTTTTTACTGTTTGAAAACCCAAATCCTCTGAAATTATCTTTTTTCCACTAAAATTTATGTCTGGATAATTACTGAATAGAGTTGCATCCTTTTCTGCTAAAACTACTACTTTTCTAAAACATGAAAATAAGAATAATAAAACAAAAATAAAGATTATTTTAAACTTCATAATGATATCTTTGTTACTTTTTTATATAATGACAACCAATGGATTTCTCATTATGAATAGCAGAATTAACAATAATCTGAGCAGTGACTATTGCATTTCTCAATTCTATTATATCAACAGTTAATTTTGCTTCTTTATAGAATTTAAATATTCTATGAGCATAATAATTTAAGTCAGACTGTGCTCTTTCGAGCCCTTTTTTGGTCCTGATAATACCAGCATAATTCCACATTGTCAATTTTATTGCCTTCCAATCCTGATAAATAAGTATATTATCAAACTCCTCAACATTTTCCGGCACTTTCCAATCCGGAATAAATTCAAATCTCTCTTTCTTTATAGCACAAAAATTCTCTATAATATCCATGCTTGATCTTTTTGCCCATAAAAGCCCTTCGAGTAGAGAAATCGATGCAAGTCTATTTGCTCCATGAACACCAGTACAACTAACTTCACCTATTGCATAAAGATTCTTAATCGAACTTCTTCCAAATTCATCTACTTTAATTCCACCACAAAAATAGTGTGCTGCTGGTACTATTGGTATAGGATCTTTTGTAATGTCTATTCCACCTTTAAGACATGTCTCATAGATTTTTGAAAATCTATCTTTAATTGGTTTTTCCCCTTTATAATAATGAGCTATATCAAGAAACATATATTCTTTGCCACTCTGATTTATCTCTTCATAAATTGCTCTGGCGACAACATCTCTTGGAGCAAGATCTTTTAATGGAGAATATTTTTCCATAAAAAATTCCCCTTTATGATTTAAAAGCCTTGCACCTTCACCTCTTAAAGACTCTGAAATTAGAAATCTTTTTATATCTTTATGAAAAAGAGCAGTTGGATGAAACTGAATAAACTCAGTATTTATAATATCAGCACCAGATCTATATGCCATACTTATTCCATCTCCAGTAGCACTTGCTGGATTTGTCGTATATTGATAAAGATTGCCAATACCACCGGTAGCAAGTATTACTATACTGGAGAAAAAAGTATGCACCTCCCCACTTAAATTATCAAGGACATAAACCCCCATTACTTCTCTCTGTTTATATAACTCCTGATAATCTTCTGAATGATGATTATTTGTTATAAGATCTATTGCAGTAAAATTAGTTAAAATAGGAAGATTTATTTTTTTTGCATACTCAATAAGAGAAGTCTCTATCTTTTCGCCAGTATGATCTTTATAATGAATTATTCTTCTTTCTGAGTGAGCAGCCTCTTCAGTATAATCTATTTTGCCATTTCTGTTTTTACTGAAATCTATCCCTATCTTATCAATAAGAAATTCAAATACTAACTTAGGTCCTTCTTCTGCTAAGATCTCAACAGCCTTATAATTATTATAATTACAACCTGCTTCAAGTATATCTTTTATCAGTTTTTCTTTGGCATCCCCTTCTTTATATGCGACAATTCCTCCCTGAGCATAATTTGTATTACATTCTGAAATCTCACTATTCTTTGTAATAACAATTACATTAAATCCAGCCTCTTTTAAATAAATGCCAGAAGTAAGACCTGCTATGCCACTACCAACAATAATCACATCAAAATATTTTCTCAATTTTCTATCCCTCTACAATCTCAATCATTTTTTGTAAGGCAATTTTTGCATCCTCTTTATATTCAACAATCTCTGGGATTTCATATTTTAATGTAGTTTTTGACTCTTTATAAGATAAAATTGATAACAAAGAATCATAAAGTTTATTAAGAGTGATCTTTTCCATATTGACACATTTTGATTCTCTCAGGGGTAAAATTTTTTTGTCTGGGAATTCTTTTTGAAGTCTATCGACAAATACTGTCTCTGTTCCTATGCCCCATATACTTCCAGATGGTGCCTCTTTTATTGTTTTGTAGATTTTTTCTGTTGAACCAGAATAATCGGCTAAATTCACAACATCTTCATCACATTCTGGATGAACTATGATCTTTATCCCTTCATATCTTTTTCTTAATTCCAGTATATCAGTTGTTTTAAAATTTTTATGGACAATGCAAAAACCATCCCATAAAAATAGAAGAGCATTTTTTACATCACCTTCAATGGAGAGATCTCTTTTTACTTTGACTATATTCTCCTTTGGAATTCCGAGTTTATTTACCGTATTTATACCTAAATTATAGTCTGGAAAGAAAAATATAGATTTATTATTCTCCAGATAGTATTTAATGATCTTTTCTGCATTTGAGGATGTGCACACAGATCCACCATTTTTACCACAAAAAGCCTTCATATCAGCATATGAATTCATATAGACAACAGGGGATATCTCCCTTTTACAATCCTGTTGTAATATATTGAATATTTTTTCAGCAATATTATAATCAATCATACTTGCCATGGGGCATCCAGCCATTATATCCGGTATCAAAACTTTCTGAAAAGATTTTGCAAGTATTTTTGTTCCTTCTGCCATAAATTTAACACCACAAAAAACAATAAACTCTTTATCAGTTTTAGAACTTTCAACAGCAAGTTTGTATGAATCCCCGATAAAATCACCGAGTTTTACTATATCATAATTTTGATAATGATGAACAGGTATTATAACAGATTCTTTTAATTTCTCTTTTAATTTAATGATATTATCTATTATAGTCTCTCTCTCCATAAAAACCTACTTATATTAAATTATTTTTGCATTAAATAGTTCAAGAAGTCTCTCGAGTTCTTCTTGAGAAAAATATTCTATCTGAATTTTACCTTTTTGTGAAGTTCCAATTATATTTACTTTTGATTGAAGTTTTCTTGCAAGAATCTCTTCTGCTCTCTGCAACTCTATCTCTCTAATTGGTGCTGTTTTTTTACTCTCTTTCTTTTCAATAGGCCAGATCTTGGCTATCTTTTCTGCCTCTCTAACAGAGAGATTATTTTTAATAATATATTCTGCAAAACTAATATGCTCTTTTTTATTTTCTATAGAAAGAATTGTTCTTGCATGACCAGGGGTAATAGTACCATCCATTAACCATTTCTGAATTTGAATATCAAGATTGAGAAGTCTTATCATATTTGTAATCGCTGTTCTACTCTTGCCAAGTCTCTCTGAAAGTTCCTCATGGGTAATACCATAAGTCTCAATAAGATTTGAATATGCTAAAGCCTCTTCTATTGGATTTAAATTTTCCCTTTGAATATTCTCAATTAAAGAAAGTTCCAGTCTTTCTCTTTGAGAGGTATCTTTTATAATTACTGGAATCTTTTCTAATCCAAGTAATTTTGCTGCTCTATATCTTCTCTCACCTGCAATTATTTCGTAAAATTCACCTTTCTTACTAACTGTTATTGGCTGAATAATTCCATAAGATTTTATAGATTGTGCAAGACTCTGAATAGCCTCATCAGAAAAATTTTTTCTTGGTTGATCCGGATTGGGAATTATCTTTTCAAGAGGTAATTCTACAAAACCTGCTATTATTTTTTCATTATTATCTTCATTTTCATCAGTAATATTTAGCTTTAAAAGAGCATCAAGCCCCATTCCCAAACCTTTATTAGTCTTTGCCATTTATAAACTCCAGAGCAAGTGATTCATAAGCCTTTGATCCAATACAATTCTTATCATGTAACATTACTGGAATACCATAAGATGGTGCTTCAGCAATTCTAACATTTCGGGGTATCATTGTTTTATAGACCTTTTTGCCAAAATATGCAATTACATTCTTTGCAACATCATCTGTAAGATGAGTTCTCTTATCAAGCATTGTTAACAATACACCTTCTATTTGAAGTTCTGGATTAAAACTCTTTTTAATAAGATTTATGGTATTTACCAGTTGAGAAAGCCCCTCAAGAGCAAAAAATTCTGTTTGCAATGGTATTAAAACAGTATCAGCAGCAGCGAGTCCATTTACAGTAAGTAGTCCCAATGAAGGGGGACAATCAATGAATATATAATCATATTTGCCTTTTATTTTAGTAAGAGCATTCTTTAAATAAAATTCTCTATCTTCTCTATCTACAAGTTCAACCCCTGCTCCTGTTAAATTAATATTTGCTGGGATTAAAAAGCAATTATCTACTTTAGTAGACACTATTGCAGATTGAATATCTATTTTACCCATTATTACTTCATATATTGTATCTTTATCCTTTTTTATTCCAAAACCAGAGCTACAGTTACCTTGTGGATCAAAATCAACAACAAGTACTTTTTTGTTATTCATTGCAATAGCACTGGATAAATTAATAGCAGTGGTAGTCTTTCCTACCCCCCCTTTTTGATTTGCTATTGTTATAATTTTACCACACATTTTTAAAATACCTCTCTAATAATAATTTTGCAAAGAGATATTATACCAAATTTATAAAATTAATTCAATTAAATTTAATTCATATTAAAATAATATTTTTTAAAGATCTATTTTAATAATATTAAATTGAAAGATTAAAGGTTGTATTTTTAAAATATATCTCGTATTGTCTTAATTTTTACTACAAAATAAGCTGGTTCTTCATAAGGATGAACCTCCAATAATTTTTTCAATACTTTTTTTAAATATCTTTTTTCACATAGCATTTCTACTCTATACTCATCCACCTTTTCTATTTCATTTTTTTTACCTAAGAAAGGATTACTTCCTTCCAGTGGTCGAAATTGTCCTCTCCCTTTTACCTCAAAAGAACAATAATCATAATTTTTATACCTTCCAGCACCTGCTTCAAAAAGAGCATTTTTAACAGTTTCAAGATGACTCTCTGGAACAAAAAAGGTTATATAATACATATCTCACCTCTTGTAGAAAATGCAATTAAAGGTTCTGATTTATTTTTATATATTTTTTTAATTTTTTTCTTAAATTTTGTAAAGGATTTTCTTAAAAATTTTGTGATTAATATTATAGAAAATAA
>DAONLM010000037.1:0-17552 GCA_035406685.1 Spirochaetota bacterium | reverse complement strand
AGTTGTAAAGGATTTTCTTAAAAATTTTGTGATTAATATATAGAAATATTTTTATTAGGAGGGTTTATTATGAATAACATTTGTAAAATTTTAGAAAACTATACTGTAGAGCATGAGTTACACATAGTTGTTAACTCAGAAATGAAAAAAAGACTTGCATCTATCGCCAAAAAGTTCGACATCTCTCTTTCTGGACTTGTGGTATATATCTTGCAAATATATACTAATAGAGTAAAAAAGATATATTGTTTCGGAGAAGAAGATGGAAATAGATATGAGAGAATAGATGGGGATGCAAGAATTCATATATATCTTTCAAAACAGGACTATCGTTTTTTGAAAAAGATCCATGCTGATCTTAATTTTTTCAGCATGGGGTGTTTACTGAGGAGAATTATCCTACTTTTTTTAGAAGAGTATGAGAAACTTGGTATTACCGGGGTTGAGATGAAATGTAGTATAATAACATTGAGGTTATTTTTGAGACTAACAAAGATGAAGAAGTGGAATAAGAGCAGAGAATTATCCCACTTCTCTGGCAACACCACGCCATTCTATAAGGCAATCTACAACGATTGCTATCAGGTAGTGGGCTTTGAGACATATTACTGAAAAAATTTATTTTAAATTCTACCAAAAAGGAAATAAAATTATTACAATTTTTTCTCAAACAAAATTAACCCTTAGGATAAATCTATCTTTGTAACTGCCTACAAATAAAATCACACCATTTTATCCTAAATTTTTCAAATTTTTAAGAAAAATATTTTTTTGACAAATAAAAAAAAATTAAGTATAATTTTATAATATCTTTAATAAAAAAATTGGGGGGGATATGACTCTTTTAAATTTTTTCTTACTGATCTTAAATATTTTAATCTTAATTTTTGGCTATCTCATTATAAAAAGAAAATTTGAAAAAAGATATATAAATAGAGAGATAATAGAAGAAGTAAAAAAAGAGATAAATCAGATAATAATAAAATTAAATGAGACAACATTTTCTAATATCTCACTAATTGATGAAAAAATAAAAAGACTACACAAAATGCTTAACTTTGTGGATAAAAAAATATCAGGACTTGATAAAAAAATTAAAGAATCATTTGAAGAAGAAAAGAAGGAAGAAGAGATTCTTAATGATCTAACATATTCTCCACAAAAAATAGTAAAACAAAGTCAAAAAATTTCCGAAACTGTAAAAGAAGAGGAGGATAAAAAAATTTTAGAAGAAAATCTTATAGAAGAAGAGATGAAAAATATGGCAATTGATGAGAAGGTAAAATTTTTAATAGGAAAAAACTGGGATATAGATAGAATTAAAAAGAAGTTAAATCTCTCCTCTGGCGAAATAGAATTAATTTTTAACATCAATAGTTTAAATAGAATTAAATAATATCCAGATATCATTTCTGTCTGGTTATTCTATGATTTGTGGAGAATATGAATGAAACATATTATTGGAATTGATCTTGGAACAACAAATTCAAGTGTTGCGTACTTTCATAATGGTAAACCAGAAATTATAAAAGATAAAGATGGTTTTAGTTTAACCCCTTCAATTGTCTCTTTTTGTAAGAATTCTAAAAAAGTGCTTGTGGGAAGGGATGCAAAAAAAGAGATAATCTCAAATCCAGAAAGGACATTTGTTAATATAAAGAGGGATATGGGATCAAATAAAAATCTAATAATTGATGAAGAAATCTATCCTGTTCAATTTGTTGCATCTTTTATTCTTAGTAAACTCAAAAAAGATGCAGAAGACTTTTTAAAAGAAAAAATAACAGATGCAGTAATTACAGTGCCAGCATACTGGACAGATGCTCAAAGAAGTGCGACAATTGAGGCTGGTAAAATCGCTGGATTGAATGTTGTTAGAATAATAAACGAACCAACAGCAGCATGCCTTGCCTATGGATTGGATAAAGAGGATAGTGGGATATTTGTAGTATATGATTTTGGGGGCGGCACATTTGATGTCTCTGTTCTTGAATATGAGAATGGGGTCTTTGAAGTAAAAGCAACAAAAGGAAACAATAAACTCGGTGGTATAGATTTTGATAACATGCTTGTTGATTTTATAATTGAAAAATATAAAGAACAGGAAAAAATAGATCTCTCTTCTGATAAACTTGCTGTCCAAAAGTTAAGAGAAGAGGCGGAAAATATTAAAATAAAACTATCAAAAATTGATTTTGTAGAAGTAAATATTCCAGCAATAACTGCTACTAAAAACGGGGTAAAAGATCTTAATTTTGAGATAACCATTGATATTTTTGAAACACTAATAGAAGATTATATTAATGAAACGATAAGATTGACTAAACTTGCCATTGAAGAAGCAAATTTAAAGATAGAAGATGTCTCAAAAGTTATTCTTGTTGGCGGATCTTCAAAAATAAGGCTTGTTCGTAAAAAGATTGAAGAAATATTTGGAAATAAAATATGCTCTGGCATAGAACCTTTTGAAGTAGTAGCATTAGGAGCAAGTATTCAAGCAGCAATTATTGCAAAAGAGATAGACAATGTAGCACTGGTAGATATCACCCCTTTAAGTCTTGGAATAGAGGTAGGAGAAGGGCTCTTTGTTCCAATTATCGAAAGAAATACAAAAATTCCAGTTGAAGCGACAAAGATTTTTACCACTCTCTATGACAATCAAACAGAAGTGGAAATTCATGTTTTGCAGGGGGAAAGACCTCTTGCAAAAGAAAATGTCTCTCTTGGGAAATTTATACTTTCTGGCATAAAAAAAGGTAAAAAAGGAGAAGCTCGAATTGAAGTAAAGTTTGAAATAGATGTTAATTCCATAGTCAAGGTATCGGCAAGAGATTGTGATACACTGGAAGAGAAAAGCATTACAATTAATAGTAATATTGGTCTTTCTCAAAAGGATCTTGAAAAGATAATAAGAACTGCAAAAAAACATAGAGAAGATGATGAAGAAATTGTAAGAATAACAAAGATAAAAAGAGCCACAAGGGAGATTATATTTAATATTAAAGAAATAATTTCCAATACCCTTATTGAGGATAAATTTAAAAAAGAGATAGAAAAGAGTATTGATAATTTTAATAATGCCATAGAAAATAGAGATATTTTGCTTGCGGAAAAATATAAAGAAATATTAGAAAATTTTTATGAAGAATTATTGGTTAATTTTAACAGTAATTATTCTGATTCTTTTATCTCAATAGGAGAAGGTAATGTTTGTTAATAATAATGAGAACTATTATGAAATTTTAAATATAAAAAAAGATGCTACTCTCGAAGAAATAAAAAAATCTTATAAAGATCTTGTCAAAAAATATCATCCAGATCTCAATAAAGATGAAAATAGTGAGATGATGTTTAAAAATATTTTAAAGGCTTATACAATTTTAACAGACAGTGACTTAAGAAAAGAATATGATGAGTCTTTTGAATCAAGCAGTAAAAAAATATCTAAATTCATTCAGAAAAAATCTCAAATTTTTAAAAAGATTAATATATTCTTTAAAAATATTTATGAGACGATAAATAAAAAGGTATATATAAATGAAATTGAACAATTCTTTTTAAATAAAATTAATTCAAGTGCATTAAATTTAAGTTTAGAAGAGATAGAATTAAGACTTCTCTATTCTCAAAATGAATATTTAAGAGCAATTGCCGCAATTGTTTTAGGATATAAAGCGGAAAAAAAATCTATTGGCTTACTTGAAAAATCTCTTGAAGATGAATCAGTAGAGGTAAGACTATGTGCAGCCTGGGCACTCGGAAATCTCGGAATGAAAAAGAGTATAAAAAAGTTGAAAAATCTTTATGAAAATAGCAATACAAGATTAAAAATAATATCTCTCTATTCTATATTCAAAATAGCAAAAGGTAGTCCGAGATTCTGCAATGACATAATTAAAAATGCTCTTAATAATGATAATGAAGATTTAAAAGAATTTGCAAAAAATCTGGACTTTTATATTAAAAATGATAAAATAAATTATGAATCTAAAATATTTGATTTTGTTAAAAATAGTTATTCAGAAAATGCGATTCTTGATTTAACTATAAATTAAAAAAGTAAGACTAAAATTAACTCGAATTTTAAAGTGAGGAGAGAGTATGAGTGATAATGTTGTAGTATCAAATGAGAGACAATTAATATTATTTTCTCTTGGAAAGGGTAGTTATGGAATACCAATCGAAAATGTATTTGAGATAAAAAAAATGGAAGAGATCACAATTGTCCCAAAAGCCCCTAAATTTATAGAGGGTGTCATAAATCTTAGAGGTAATGTCGTTCCTGTAGTTGATCTAAGAAAGAGATTTGGCATGGAAAAGGCAGAAATTACAAAAAAAACAAAAATAATAATCGTAGAGATTAAAAAGAGGCAATTTGGATTAATAGTTGATTCAGTAGCAGAGGTAGTTACATTATCGAATGACCAGATAGAACCATCCCTTCCAACTGTCTCTGGGTTAAAGGCAGAATTCATAAATGGCATTGGCAAATTAAACGACAAATTGATAATAATACTGGATATCTCAAGAATATTACAGAGTAGCGAAGATATAAAAGTTGAGGAATAAAATTTAATTATAACAAAGTGCGACAATTGTCGTATTTAAAGTTATTCTATTTTAAGTTATTCTTAAATATTTTTTTAAATCCCACAAAAATAGCCTTACATTTTTATTTGCATTTTTAAAACTTTTTGCTATATATACCATTAAATTTTAGTGATATATGGAGAATCTTAATGAAGAAGAAAAGATTGATAACTTCGGCTTTACCTTATGTAAACAATATACCTCATTTAGGCAATATAATTGGGTGTGTGCTTTCTGCTGATGTTTTTGCAAGATATTGTAAAATTGCTAATTATGAGACACTCTTTGTCTGTGGGAATGATGAGTATGGAACAACAACAGAGACAAAGGCATTGCAGGAAGGATTAACCCCAAAAGATCTATGCGATAAATATCATAAAATTCATAAAGAGATATATGATTGGTTTAATATAGATTTTTCAGTATTTGGAAGAACCTCACACCCTAAACAGACAGAGATTGTGCAATCAATATTCTGGAAATTGTATGAAAATGGCTATATAGTTGAAGGCTTGTTAATCCAGCCATATTGTGAACATTGTAAAATGTTTTTAGCCGATAGATTTGTAGAGGGGATATGTCCTTATTGTGGGTATGAAATGGCAAAAGGGGATCAATGTGAAAATTGTGGTAAATTGCTTGATCCAGCAGAATTAAAAGAGCCAAAATGCACAATCTGTAAGAAGCCCCCTGTTTTTAAAGAGACAAAACATCTATTTTTAGATCTTGAAACATTAAAACCAGAACTGGAAAAATGGGTAAACACAACAGCAGAGAAGAACAATTGGTCATATAATGCTTTAAGTGTAACAAAAGGCTGGATCGATCTTGGTCTTAAAAAAAGATGTATTACAAGAGATCTAAAATGGGGAGTTCCAGTTCCATTGAAAGGATATGAAGATAAGGTCTTTTATGTATGGTTTGATGCTCCGATTGGCTATATATCTATTACAGCATCAAAATATGATAACTGGGAAGAATGGTGGAAAAATCCAGAAAATGTGGATCTCTATCAATTTATGGGTAAAGATAATATACCATTTCATACAGTGCTGTTTCCAGCAAGTCTTATGGGGACAAAAGAAAACTGGACAATGTTAAAAACAATAAGTTCCACAGAATATCTAAATTATGAAGACTTAAAATTTTCTAAAAGCAGAGGGACAGGGGTATTTGGAGATCAGGCAAAGGATACTGGTATTGATCCGGATCTTTTTAGATATTATCTTTTAAGAATAAGGCCAGAAAAAAATGACACAAATTTCTTCTGGAATGACTTTATGGAAAAAACAAATGGAGAAATAATAGCGAATTATGGCAATCTTGTTAATAGAATTTTACAATTTATAGATAGATTTTTTGATGGCTTAATCCCAGATATAACAGAATTAAATAGTGAATATTCTGTCTTTTCTATAGTTGATATAAATAAAGAAAAAGAAAAAATTATAAATGACTTTGAGAATATAGAATTAAAAAATTGCCTCTTGGATATTTTAGAGATATCATCGATAGGTAATAAATTTTTTCAGGATAAAGAGCCATGGAAAGTTGTAAAAGAGAATAAAGAGACAGCAAAGATTATTATTGGCTCTCTTTTGTTTTTGATAAAAGATATTTCAATTATGTTATATCCATATATTCCAAAAACAATTGAAAAATTTTTTGCTACAATTAATGTAGAAAAAGAAAAAATTAATTTTAATGATATAGAAAACTATTCATATCTAAAAAATAAAAAAATAAATAAACCAATAGTTCTCTTTAATAAATTAGAAAAAGATAAAATAGAAGAATTAAGAAAAAAATTTAGTGGAAGTACTAATATGACTGAAGAATCTCTTTTCCCGGTTTTACTAAAAACAGGTAAGATATTAGAAATTAAAAGGCATCCAAAGGCTGATAAATTATATATTGAGAAGGTGGATCTTGGTAATGGAGAGATAAGACAGATTGTATCCGGTCTTGTGCCTTATTACAAAGAAGAGGAGTTATTGAATAAGACAATTGTCGTAGTAACAAATTTAAAAGAGGCAATACTAAGAGGAGAAAAAAGTCAGGGTATGCTTCTTGCTGCTCAAAATGAAGATGGGACAATTGTCGAAGTCTTATCCCCAGACGCAGTACCTGGGACAATTGTCCTACCAGAGGGATTAAAAGAGAGTGAAGTTAATAAAAAAGAGATATCAATAGATGAATTCTTTAATGTTAAAATAGATGTTAGAGAAAGTAAAATTTTTTGTAATAATAAACCTTTAGTGGTGAATAATCAACCAATAAAAGTAGAAAAAGTAAAAAATGGCATAGTTAAATAATTTTTCTTGACATGGTTATATTTTTTTATAAAATATAACTATGAATAAAAATAAAAAGTTTTTCAAAATAAGATGGCAACTTTTACTGATAATATTGCCAGTAGCAATTGTCCCACTTGTTATAGTTGTCTCTTTTTCCTCAAATAGAATCTTTAAACATTTAGAAGAGGCAAGCCATAAACTCTACTCTTCTATTTTATATCAAGTAGCAAACAATGTTGATTTTGTTTATGAGCAGTATGCAAGAACTCTAACAAATATATTAAAAATACCAAATGTAGATAAAGGATTATGCTGGCCTCCTTACAAAACCCCGGAAGAAGAGATAGAAATTTCTAATATGATAAAAGGTCGAGCTTCTATTCATAGAGGAGAAAGAATTCTGGAAGAGGGATTACGAAAAACCGCTCAGGAGAAGATTGATGGAGATGTTTTTTTGTATGAACTTGATAGAAAGTCTTTAATTAATAACAAAGATTATGTAGTTCATCAGTTAAATTTTGGACTACTAGAACCAGATATTAATGCAATATTAAAAGATCCTTTATTTCTTAAAATAAAGAATGATAATTCTATAAAATTTATATTTGGCAAATTTCAGGATGGCGTTTTAAAAGGACTTGATTCAGAAAAAAAGGCTGTAATGATATTTCCTTACTATCCAGTTCCACCAGAAAGACCAGAGGATAGTTTCACAAAATTTATTTTAGTTGAGTTATACCCGGATTTTATTCGTAAATTTTATAAGAATATTATTCATTTGAAATATGGGACACTCTATATTCTTGATCAATTTGATAATATAATTGCAGTCAATCATCCATCTGATGAAGATTACTACGAATACGATGAAAACAAGAAAAGTTATATTTTAAATAATGACAACCCTAATGATCCGTATGAAGGAATGTCTTTTAAAGAGTATAAACTATTAAATACTGATAGTAATATTCTAAAATTAGAAAAGATAAGATCATTAATTTTATCACTTAATCCTGATTATTTTAACAATATGGATGAATGGAACAATATCTTTACAAATATACATTTTATTAAATATAAGAATATAAAATATATGGTAATATTGCAATATGCTAAAGTCTCTCAGTGTAAATTCCTCTATTTTTATCCAGTCTTTCAGATTCATAAGCCTATTTATAATATTATCGTTGGGATATTATACATTACATTTTTTGTTATATTGATAATAGTATTTGTAAGCATATTCACAAGTAAAATATTCACAGAGCCTATAAAGAAACTTGCTATTTCATCAGAAGAGATATCAAGTGGAAATTTTAAAACAAATGTTGATACAAGGAATTTTTATGGTGAATTTTTAACACTGGGAAATTCTTTTAATTATATGGCAAAAACAATAAATGATTATAGTGAAAACCTTGAACAAATGGTAAAAAAAAGAACAGAAGAGTTGGCAAAGGCAAATGCACAGATAAAAAAAGAACTTGAAATGGCTCAAAAAATTCAGCAGGCAATAATTCCTAAGACATTCCCGAAAGTAAATATATTGAAAATCTACGAAGTTTATCAGCCAATGGATGAACTTGGAGGAGATTTTTACGATGTATTCATGCTTGATAATAACAAAATAGTCTTTTTAATAGTAGATGTATGTGGACACGGGGTTTCTGCTGCTTTAATAACAACAATGGCAAAAGTCTCTTTTTTTAACAATTCTAAATTAAATATTTCAACAGATACTGTTATAGCAAATGTTAATGAAGAGATATGTAATGTAATTGGAGAAAATAATAGCTATTTTACAGCATTTTATGCCATATTTGATACAAAGACAAAAGTCCTTGAATATACAAATGCAGGCCATAATGATATTTATGTAATAAGAGATAATAAAGATATAATCTCACTTAACAGTAATTCTCCATTTGTTGGTATGCTGAAAACTTTTAAATACAGGGCCGAAAAAATACAACTTAAAGAAAATGATAGATTGATTCTTTATACAGATGGTATACCTGAAATGAGAAATTGGAAAAAAGAACTTTATGGAGATGAGAGATTTAAAAATATAATTTTAAAATATTCTTTTCTTCCTCTTGAAAAAATGGTTAAGAGTATTATAAAAGAAGTAAATAATTTTAGAAGTGGATTTAAAATTTTTGATGATATTACCATTCTTGTTATTCAAATCCTTAAAGATTCTATTGAAATTAATATCAATTTAAATAAAATAAAAGAAAAAATCGAAGAGATACATCATGAAGATGATATTTACAAAAATGCTTTTTTAAAGGCAATAGATCTTTTTAATGAGGAAAAATATAAAGATTCGATAGATCTTCTTTATAGTGTAAAACCCAATTTTAAAAGAAAAAAGGATAAATTTTTTATTTACTATCTTCTTGGATATAATTATTATAAAATGCAGGATATAGATAATTGTATAAAATATCTTGAAAATGCTAAAAAAATAAATACAAATGATAGAGATCTACTAAATTTTATCGAACTTGTAAAAAAATGATAAAATTTAAAAAATATTTTAATATTAGCCATAAACATATTGTATTATTTATTATTGCAATCTTTTAATATAATTACTCGAATGGCGTTAAGTTAAAATTTAAATGTAGTTCAGATGCGATTTTATTTTTTAGGCAAATTCTTTAAATATTTTTCAGAAATTATAGAAAAATGTCATTTTGAATAAGATTCTTATAAAAATCCGCATATCTCTTAAATTTTATATTTTATATACTCTCTAAAAATAAAATTGGATTAGGAATAAAATCGTAGTTATATATTACATTTTTTTTAAAATTCTAATTGACAAACTAAAAAAAATATGACAGAAATTTTTTACCATTTTTTTAATTATAATAGAAATTAGGGAGAAAAAAGTGTCTTCATTGACTAATCCATATAATGTGCATATTATTAAACTTGAAAATGAATATGAAATAAAAAAGGCATTAACTGAAATAAAGGTTGATAAAAAAGCTTTTGATGTTTTAGTTCCTAAGATGAGTTTTTTCCATATAAAAATAGAAAAAGTGGATACAAGAGCAGCAAACATAATTAAACAGTATTTAAGCTCCATAGGAGGGGAAGCTGCTATTTCAAAAGATGCATACTATTTTACTGATAGATATACTGACATAATAATTTCTGCTTCTAAAAAAAATCTTTTACTTTTAGCCCAGAAAATCTCTGATGGTAAATATGGCCTTTCTGAAATAGCAAAGGAGATAGACAGAAATTTACGCGAAACCAATTATCTTATAAAAATTGGGAATAAAGTTTTTGATTTTAATCAGAAGACTTATATAATGGGGGTTTTAAATCTTTCTTTTGAAGATTTTAAAAATAATTTTTCTGTAAAAAATTTATTAAAGAAGATAGATCCCATAATTAAATCTGGTGCGGATATAATAGATATATGTAGTGAAATTTTTTATAATAAAAATTATTATGATGAGATAAAGGAAATTTTGCCAAGTCTTGTTTCATTAATTAAATCGATAAAAATAGAATATCCGGATATTGTAGTATCAATAAATACCTCAAAAATAGAAGTAGCAAAAGAAGTTTTTAGTGCCGGCGTTGATTTAATTAATCAGTCTATGCCATTAAAATATAACGAAGAATTAATAAAATTAATAGCTAAAAACAAATATCCAGTTGTTTTAATGTATAATTCTGGCTTATTAAATAACAATCATCATCCTAAACCTCTTTCTTCCATTACAGAAGTTCTAAGAGAGATCCAATCAAATATATCTTATGCCATAAGTAAAGGAATTGATAAAGATAAAATTATAATAGATCCAGGCGTAGGTTTTGGGAAAAGTGAGAAAGATAATCTTTTAATTTTGAAACAATTATCTAACTTTAAAATTTTTAATATACCTATTCTTGTAGGATTATCAAAACATAATTTTTTAGGCGAGGTTATAAAGGGTAAAATAGATAGCTGTTTACTAAGTTCAATTACTGCTAATATTCTGGCTATAATAAATGGGGCTAATATTCTTCGTATAAATGGAATTGAACATATATTAACTATAAAAAAAATCATAGATACAATAAAAAATAATAATTTAGAATATCAGGATTTATAATGTTATTATTAAGATTACCAGTATGGATAATTATAATAAATGTGATTTTATCGTTTATAGACATATTTATAATAGCTCTCTTTTTTTATAGTATATACAAAATATTATCCCAAACAAAAGCTGTTCAGGTTATAAGGGGATTACTCTTTTTTATTTTTATATATCTTATATCTCGTTTTGCAAGACTGGAGACTTTTTCCTGGCTTTTAGATCAGATTGCAAGTGTAATTGTTCTTGCTGTGATTATTCTTTTTCAGCCAGAATTAAGAAGGGTTTTGACTAAAATTGGGCAATCTAACTGGTTTAAAATGATGATTAAAAAAGATCCAAAGGAGTTAGAAGAGATTCTAAAGGCTATCAATCATTTTAATATTTTACATATAGGAGCATTGATTGTCTTTGAGAGAAATGTCGGTTTAAAAAATATAATCGAGAGCGGAACAATAATAAATTCTAAAATATCTGCCCAGTTATTAATAACTATTTTTACATATAAAACACCATTGCATGATGGTGCAGTAATAATAAAAAATGATCAAATAGTAGCAGCTGGATGTTTTCTTCCATTGAGTGAATCTACTCAAATTGGTAAAGATTTTGGTACAAGGCATAGAGCAGCTCTTGGATTAGCAGAAGAGTCAGATGCAGTTATTGTAGTTGTGTCAGAAGAGACTGGTAAAATAAGTCTTGCTTTTGATGGAAAACTTTATACAAATTATGATATTGATGTGTTAAGAAAAGAATTAACATCATTGTTAGGATATGAAGAGATTAAGTCTGAGGATATTATAGATGAAAAAAATTAATCCAGAAGTCAAAAAAAATTTCTTTAAAAGAGTGAAAGACTTAATATTTGTGGATTTTAAAATAAAAGTTATATGTCTCTCTTTAGCCATTACGACATTTGTCATTATCTCTTATATTCAAACAAATGAAAAGGTATTCAGTTGTCCTTTAACAGTGGTTGGGCTTAAAGAAAATTTTATTATTTCAAACCAGATTCCTGATAAGATTAAAGTAACAGTAAAAAATAGACAGAATATTCTTGATAAAATTGTAGAATCTGATTTTAAAATTAGATTAAATCTTTCGGATATTAAAAGTCCAGATACTTACACAATAAAACTTGATTGGGATGTTCCAAAATCAATGCAGTCCCTATTTACTCCACTTCTATTTACTTCAGTAGAGTTAAATCCAGAAAAAATAAATTTAAATATAGAAAGAGTTGTTGAAAAAAATGTCCCTATTATGTTAAATTCCATAGGTGAGGTGACAAAAGGCTATATTATCAAGAGTAAAAGTATGGATGCTTATTATGTTAGAATTCAGGGACCTGAAAATATTATAAATGGCATAAAATATATTGAAACAGAAAAGATTAATATAGAGGGAGAAATAGACTCATTCAAAAGAATTGTTAATCTTGTTTCCCCTTCTCCATTAATAAAATTTATAGATAAGACAAAAGTAGAAGTATCTTTTGAGATTTCAAAGGACTTAGAGTTTATTACTTATAGGTTTAATAATCTTTCTATTCATAATTTAAACACAAATTTCAAAATAGAAATACTTACCCCTAATAATTTTATTGTTCAAATAAGTGGTTTAAAAGAAGATATAAAGAAAATAACCAAAGAAAATATTATTCTTAGTATAGATTGTTCTTCTGTATATTATCCCGGCGATTATTCATTCAGAATAGAAGTAAGTCTACCTAGAAATATAAATTTGGTAACAATAAAGCCAGAAGTTGTAAGGGTCTCAGTGAAACTTAAAAATTAAAAAAATTGGGACAGATGGGACTCGAACCCACACAGCCTTTCGGCCACAGGCACCTCAAGCCTGCGTGTCTACCAATTCCACCACCATCCCAAAAATTTAAAAGATCTAAGTGATTAATCTCTTTTAAAAAAGATGATATATATTTACTATAAAAAAAGATATATGTCAATAATTTATAAAAAAATTTTTTTGGTGCTATTTTATTTTTAGGCAAATTTTCTTTAAATTTTTTTAAAAACTTGTAAAGGATTTTCTTAAAAATTTTGTGATTAATATATAGAAATATTTTTTTATCAGGAGGATTAGATATGAAGAAATTTGAATTTGTTTTAAATAAATCTCTTTTTGAGAGAATTGAATATTTAAAAGAGAAAAAAACTAAAAATCTTTCGGTTATTGTGCGAGAAATAATTTTATTGATAATTCCGGTATTAAGAATAAAGCATATTTATGAAGATAGGCGTTATAAAGATTACAAATTTATAAATGCCACTGAAAAAATAAGGGTGTTTTTGCCAGAAGAGATTTATAATGAATTAAAACTGGTGCATGACCAGTTAAACTCATTTAGTATTGCGACTCTTATAAGGGAGTTGCTTGAAATATATTTTTCAGGAATTGAAACTTATGGAGAAGAAAAATTTATGAAGATGATACAAAAACTAAAAAATGAGATAGATGGTTTAAAAGAAAGAAAGGCTTGTATCGTGAAGGAGAGAGTAGAGGGAAGAGGCCAAGATATCCACTGCTCTATTGAGACTAACGATTACTTTTTACTAAAATTTAACTCAAATTTCTGCCTGAAAGAAATAAAATTTTTATAAAATTAGTGATCTTTCTAAAATTTGGCCATTTTATCTTTTTTACTCAAAATTTACCCTTAGGATAACTCTATACTTTCTTAATTGTCTAAATAAAAAATCACACTCATCAAAAAATTTTACAAAGAAAAATTTTTGACAAGTTAAAATATTTTAAATATAATTTATCTATGTTTTTTTCGGAATTTGGGAATAGTTTTCACATTTTTTCTCTTGAACATTTTATACCTATATTAATTATTATTCTTATTATTATAATATTGGCAATTTTCAAGAAAAATATAAAAAAGATTGCCTTTTTTATAGAAATAACTTTAATCTCATTAATAGTTATTTTATATACCTTCTATTATATCTGGCTCAATAGTCATAATTTATTCGACTATAAAGATGATCTACCATTAGAATTATGCGATATAATGCTTTTTCTTACAATTCCATTATTTATTACAAAAAATAGATATATATTTGAATTAAATTACTTTATTGGAATTGGTGGGGCAATATATGCTCTTCTTACACCTGCTTTATACTATGGATTTCCGCATTTTATATATTTTTTCTTTTTTTTATACCATTTTCTAATAATATTTGCTCCTTTTTTTATGATATTTATTTATAATCTTAAAGTTTCTTTTTTTTCTTTAATAAGAAGTTTTATAGCACTTAATATTATTGGGTTTACTATCTATATTGTTGATATTGTGATTGATGCAAATTATATGTTTCTGAGAGAAAAACCTTATGGGATCACTCTTTTTAGTATAATGGGGGATTGGCCTATATACATTATTTTATCTGAAATAATAGCAATAATTAGTTTTTTTATATTATATTTGCCATTTTTTATTTATAATAAACTAAAAATCACTTCTTCCTAATGGTTTTCCAATAAAAATCCCCTCTCCACCAAGATATTTCTCTTCTCTACCATTTATTAAAAATTGTACCCTTTGAACATTGGGGAATTCTGTTGCTGTAAATACTATCTGTTTTAGTTGATTAATCGTAGACTCTCTGCCATAATTGTTATTTTCAAATTCACTTGATAGATCAAGATAAAGAATACCATCTTTTATCCATGTTCTTAAAATTTTACTACCTTTTGGGATATTTGTTATATAATTGGAAGAAAGTTCTTTATTATTAGGTCCATTAAATAATTCCTTTAATGTTTCTGTTAATGGAGTGTTGTAATAAGATATTTCTCGAGTTACACTCTTTAAAACAAGATTGTCTTTCTCATCAAGCATTGTAAAATATATTTTACTTATTCTTTTCTTTAGTTCTTTATTTTCTTTATTTGAAATACTTTTTGTAGAATTTTCAACCTCTTTTTGAAATTTCTCCTGTTTTTTATTGATAAAAACATCATTTTTGGTTTCTATTTTGTTATTATTAACATTATTAACTATTTTTAGATCTTTTTTTCCATCTTTCAAAATATTTTCCTTTTTTGACAATTCTTTTTTTTCTTCTATTTTTCTTTCTATCTTTTCTTTATTCTCTTTTTTATCAATCATTTTTATTGTATCTGTGATATTGATTTTTTTATTTTTCTCTTTTTTGTTATTAAAAACATTTTTAAAATCAAGACCAGAAAAATTATTTAATTTACTGAATTCTGTTTTAAAAAATATCTGAAATTTATCCCTGTATGCATATATTATTACTAAAAGAAGAATTATTATAATAAATATAAACAAAAAACCAGTTCTATTATTCTTGTTTTTTGATGCCATACTATCTCCAATATAAAAATCTTTTAATTAAAATTCGGAAGATAGTTTCTATTTATTAAAATATTTTTTTCTAAATTTGGAAGGTGTTTCGCCAATAATTTTTTTAAATACCTTTATAAATCCCTGAACACTTGTAAATCCGACATTTAAGCCTATATGTTTTAATGGGTACCCATTTTTTATTAGATTCACAGCATTTTTTATTCTAACTTCATTGATTAAGTCATTACACTTTTTTGAAGTATCTTTTTTTACATAATGAATTATAGTGGTATAAGAGTAGCCAGTTTCTCTTGCGAATTCTTTTATTATATTATTACTACTGTAATTAAATCTAATAAATCTTAAAAATTTGTTGGTAAGTTCTCTCCATTTTATATTAAATTCCTCAAGATTATTAATCTCTTCCCATACACGATTTAAAATATTATTTATAAAATTTACATCGTCCCAGTAGGAGACAAAATCAGCCCCTTTTTGAATATAGAAAGATCTTGTTTCATAAAAATCTTTTTCTTCGGTTAAAACGATTAGCCTTATCTGTGGATTTGTTGTTTTAAACATTTTAATATATCCAGTTGTTGCCTCTTTGCCTCGAAAATCACTGAAAATAATACAATGAATACTCTCTTTATAAATTAGATCTATTATATCAAGAAAACTTGAAGCAAAAAAAATACGACAATTCTCTAAAATTATAGATTTCTTTAAGATTTGAACATCTCTTATCCCTAATTCTATAACAAGAACATTTATAATATTCATTTTGTTATCTCTATAAAAAGTCGTCTCCTATAGACTCTTTATAAATTTTAAAAAATAAAAAGGATGCCCGGTAAATAAATTTATCAACCGGGCTAATATTTCTCAATAAATATCTTCTTATCCTTCGTAAGCTGCTACTGTATTTAATAATTTTGTTTTAATCTTTTTGAATTTTTTATCATTAGAACCCTTTGATACACCATTCCAGAAAATAAGGCTTTTTTCCTTCTTACCTAAGACTAAGTCGTTCTTCATTTCATTATAAGCTGTCACTATCTTTTTTGCAACAATTTCTGGATTTTCAAAAATAAAGCCTATCTTTTGCATCTTATCTATCATTCCTTTAAACATATCTGTTTTTAGGCCGGCTGTATATACTCCCATTATTCTTAAATTTTCACCGGCATATTCTCTTTGTAAAGACTCAGTAAAACCAGCTATTCCAAACTCAGCAGCAGAATATAAAGAGAAATAAGGCACTCCAACTTTACCAAAAAAACCACATATATTTATTATGCCCGGCTTTTTACTACCAGCCAGAATAGGTAATGATAAATTTGTGAGAATCATTGTGGATAATAGATTAGTATTGATTATTTCTATTATATCTTTTGGATTTTTCTCTGAAAATTTTCCAGGTTTTAAAATAGCGGCATTATTAATTAAAATATCAAACATGCCAGATGTCTTTTTAATATCCCTAATCGCATTTTCACACCCTTCTTTTGTTGAAAGATCAGCAGCAATAGCAATGAGCTTGCCTACCTTTTTATTTGCTTGAGTGATCTCCTGAATAGTTTTGTTTAAAATTTCCTTACTCTTGTCAACTAAGATAAGGTCAGCTTTCATACTTACAAGTTCAATTGCCAGAGCTTTACCTAATCCCTGACTTGCCCCTGTTATTAAAACTGTTTTATTCTTGAAAAAATTATTGGTTGCCATAAAATAAACCCCCGTCTATTTTTTAAAATTTTGAATATATTAGATTGTAATTCATTTTTTAATTTTATGCAATTATTTTTTTTAAAAAAATAAAAATTTTTAGATTTATAATATTTTTATTTCTATGCATAGTGTTTTTTAAAATTTATTTTTTCAAGAATGGTATAATAAAAAATTATAATATTTTTTAATCTTAAAATTTTTGCCCCAAATTCATAATTGCTAAAAATAATTCAAATAATATTAGAGGCAAAACCTGCCAATTTTTTCTTTATCTTCAATGCCTCCTGTTGGTATTGGAGATACTTTCAGTATTATACTTAAAAGCAAGCAAAGTATAGTTACTTTGTTGTTTTTACTGTGTATTGGTAAACTCTATTTTGTTAGGTATAAAAAGTAAATTTATTTCTTTACTAATTTTAAAAAAGTGTCAATTTTTTTATTTTTTTAAAAAAAGTTGTAAAGGATTTTCTTAAAAATTTTGTGATT